>CAMYWS010000126.1 GCA_947302865.1 uncultured Clostridia bacterium | reverse complement strand
TCGCCGACGACCAGAAGGATGCCGTCGGACGGCTCGTTCAATACCGTGGTATAGACCGTCAGCACCGGAAACGACGGATTTTTGAAATAGGTGCGCGTCGTCGTGCCGACCGGATCCGCCGCCTGCGCGATATTTGCATAAGCGGTATCGGAAAGCTGCCGGGCGGCATAATCCTCCCAGCGGACATCGTTAAAATAGGCGGTGACGTCATTGTGCGTGCCGATGCGTTCGATGAGCAGATCGTTGTCAGCAGCAAGATAACGAAGATGCGTTTCCGTATCGCCCGCGCCCGATGCGATTGCGGCGCGCGCGTTTTGCGCGTAACGATTCAACTGTGTTCCGTACTCCCCGATCCTTCCCGCGTAGACGATGACCGCCAGCACGACGCCGATCAGCAGCACCGCCGCCGCGACGGTCGAGCACTGCATGAACATCATGCGGGAAAAGATGCTGCGGAACCGATTCCTGCGCATGAACCCTGTTAACTGCGGACGTCGAACTTATACCCTACGCCCCAGACCGTGCGAAGCTGCCAGCTTTCACGCTCGCCGAGCTTTTCACGGATGCGCTTTACGTGCACGTCGACCGTGCGTGAATCGCCGAAGAAGTCGAATCCCCAGACCTGTTCGAGGAGCTGCTCGCGCGTGAATACGCGTCCGGAATGAGACGCAAGGAAATACAGAAGCTCGATCTCCTTGGGCGGCATCTCGAGCGTTTCGCCGTCCAGCGTGACCGAATAATTCTCAAGCGAGATGGTGAGGTCCGGCAGCACGATCGTGCGCTCGCTCTCCGCCGCGGGCGCGAAACGGCGAAGCACCGCCTTGATGCGCGCGACGAGCTCGTTGGAATCGAACGGCTTTGCGATATAGTCGTCCGCGCCGAGTTCCAGCCCGCGCACACGCTCGCCCGTGTCTCCCTTCGCCGTCAGCATGATGACCGGCGTCGCGCTCTCCTGCCGGATCTCGTGCAGGATCGTCCAGCCGTCCTTGCCGGGCAGCATGACGTCGAGCACGACGAGCGTCGGCTTTGTGTTCCGGAACGTCTGCATCGCCTCGTAGCCGGTCGTGCACGTCGCGACCGAAAAACCCGCCTTCTTAAGATATAATTCGATGATCGCCAGAATATTTCTGTCGTCGTCAATGACCAAGATCGTATTGTTGTCCATGAATACCTCCGTCAATCTTTCACTTGCACCGCAATGCCGTTTTTTCCGAACAGCTCCGCCGTGACGCCGTCGCCGTCTCTGAGCGTACCGGAAAACGTCCCGTCGTAGATCTGTCCGCACCCGCAGGAGGGGCTTTTGCCTTTCAGGATCGCGCGATCACAGCCGAACAGCTTTGCCACGCGAAGCGCTTCCTTTGCGCCCAAATCGAACGCTTCGGTCACGTCGACTCCCTCCCGTGTGACAACACGCAAGCCGTCTTCCGTCCGTTCCGCGGGGATGCGCGGACACGGCAGCCCGCCCATCATTTCCGGACATACCGGGATCGCGCCGCCGCGTTTTACAAGGGCGACGATCTCATCATCCGGAACGATTCTGCCGTCGTACCTGCAACGGTATCCGGCAAGACAGGCGCTGACGATAATCATTGCATGTTACCTTTCTATAGGTAGATACATATTAACATAACTTTCGTTTTTTGTCTACACTTTGTTCATAAAAAACAGGCCGGAAAGAATTGCCGGTCTGTTTTCGGGCTGCAGTTTCTCAGCGTTTTTCGTGCTTTTTGCGGTCGATCAGCATGGCGTACCGGTCCGCGACCTGCTTTGCGATCCCCTTCCACGGGATCGGGATCGTCTGTCTTGCGCGCGCGCCTACGTTCTTTGCGTCGATAAGCGCGCGTTCCATGCAGGCGGCGATGTCCTCCGGCGTGTTGCTGCAGAGGAAGCCGTTCTCGCCGTCGGTCACACCGTCCGCCGCGCAGGAGCCGCGAATGAGAATACTCGGCGTGCCTGCCGCCGCCGCTTCCCGCACGACCATCGGCGCGTTGTCGTACAGCGACGGGAACACGAACAGGTCTGCCCTTGCGTAAAGTCCTTTCAGGATCCCTCGGTCGGCGATGTGTCCGGTAAAGACCGCAACGTCCGAAAGATTAAGCTCCTCCGCCATCCGCCGCATATGTTCCGCGTCCGGTCCCTGTCCCGCAAAGACCACGCGAAAGTCCGGTCCCCTGTTCCGCTTATAGATCGCTGCGGCTTTCAGGATGCTGTCGGTGTTCTTTTTGAAATTCTGCTGTCCGACGAACAGAAAGACGGGACCCGTTCCGAGGTCGAACCGCAGCTCCGCTTTCTTGGCGTCCTCGTACGTCGGATACCAAAGGTCCGTGCCGTTCGGCATGACGACGATCTCTTTTTCATATCCGTATCCGCGAAGCACGTCCGCCGTCGCGTCGTTGACCGTCCACACCTCGTCGCACCGGTTGAAAAACTGCACGACGCGCTGTACGACGGCGTTCGCGATCAATTCGCTGTGCGTTTTCATCAGGATATCGTCGTAATACTTGGAATGCAGCGTCGCGACGAGCGGGATATGCCGCTCTCGCGCGATGCGCGTTGCCTCAAGCGCGGAGACGAACGGCGTGTGCGCGTGCACGATGTCGAACGGAATGTGGTTGAGATCGAGCTGAAACGACAGATCGAACGCGGAAAGTCCGACGCTGTACGCCTCATTCGGGATCGGGATGCTCGCGTACTTGATGACAGGAAACGTCTCCGGAGCTGCATTCTCGTACTGTGTACCGGCGTTTCTCGGGGCGATGTAATAGCTCGTATGTCCCGCTTTTGACAGTTCCTCGCAGTAGGAGCGCACGACCATGCCGACGCCGTCGATGTGCGGCGGGTAGCTTTCGCTGAATTCACCGATGATCAAGTTGTCATTCTCCCTTTTTTTAATATGATAGCACCGGAAAGCCGATATTTCAACAGATCCCGCATGATATGTTGAAATACGCCGTAATTCGCGATCCGTCAGTTCCGGACGACCTGAAACAGATAGAACTTCAGATAATCCGTCTCCGGCACGTTCCACAGGATCGGGTGGTCCGGCGCCTGCTGCCGCTGTTCGATCTGCCGGAGCTGCACGCCTGCGTCGAACGCCGCGCGTTCCAGCATGCGTTCAAAGAGCTCGGTCGGCATGAAATGGCTGCACGACGCCGTCGCAAAATAGCCGCCTGGCGGCAGCAGCTTCAGCGCCGCGGAATTGATCTCGCGGTATCCGCGCTCGGCGCTGTTCACTGTCTTTCGCGATTTCGTGAACGCCGGCGGGTCGAGGATGATAAGATCGTAGGGTTTTTTGCCCTCTGAAAGCATCTGCGTCAGAAGGTCGAACACATCCGCGGTCACAAAATCCATGCGGTCCGAAAGCCCGTTCCGTTCCGCGTTCGCCCTTGCCATGGCGATCGCCGTTTCGGAGATATCGACGGCGGTCACATGCGCCGCTCCGCCCATCGCCGCGTTCAGCGCGAACGAGCCGGTATGCGTGAAACAGTCGAGCACCTTTCGGTCCTTTGCGATGCGGCGGACGGCAAGGCGGTTGTATTTCTGGTCGAGGAAGAAACCCGTCTTCTGTCCGTTTTCCACGTCGACAAGGTATTCGATGCTGTTTTCCGTGATCGTTGTAATCGCGCTGTCCGGCGTCGGAAGTCCCGGGATCGGAAACCAGCCCTTTCCCTGCTCCATGCCCTCGAGCGCGCGGATCGCGACGTCGTTGCGTTCATATACGCCCTTGATTCCCGCGCCGTCCTCGTTCAGGACCTCAAAGATCAGCGGGAACAGGATATGCTTGATGCGCTCGATCCCGATCGAAAGCGTCTGCGTGACGAGGATATCGCCGAACCGGTCGACGGTCAGCCCCGGAAACGCGTCCGCTTCGCCGAAGATCACGCGGCAGCAGGTAACGTCATCTCCCATCACTGCTTTTCTGTAGTCCCACGCGTAACGAATGCGGCGTTTCCAGAACGCCTCGTCGAAACGATCGTTGGCGTTACGCGAGACGAGACGGATACGGATCTTGGAGTTTTTGCTTAAAAAGCCCGTGCCGAGATACTTGCCCTTTTCGGACACCGCGTCGACGAGCGCGCCGTTTTCCGGCTCGCCCTCGACGGAGACGACCTCCGCCTCATAGATCCACGGATGTCCGCCTTCGACCCAGCGCGTGCCCTTCGCCGTGATCGTGCATTTCGGAAATTCCCGTTGTGTTTTCATGTTTCTACCCGCCTTTGCCTTACTATATTCAGTATAGCACATCCGCGCGCAAAAGAAAAGACCTCCTCCGCGCGGCGGAAGAGGTCTTGTTCGCAGCGTTTACTTGAACGCGACCATGGTGTTCGCGATTGTCATGGTTGTCATGAGAAGCGCGTTCAGGACGGCGGGCAGCCAGATGCTGCCGGTCTTCTTGTAGAGGTTGCGCGAAATGATCGCCGCGATGGACAGCGTCGGGATCATGGCGACCAGAACGATGCCGGATAGCGCCGAGCCGGGATGTGCCGCAACGCCCGTCGTGAAGAGCAGTCCGTACTGACGGATCAGCCAGAGAAGTCCGCCGCCGGCGTTGAGCGCCATTGCGAGCAGATAGCCCTTGACGCCCTGCAGCTTCTCGGTGTTCGTGTTGATCGTGATCGCCGCCGTGGAGACGATGTAGTACGCAAGGAACGTCGGGAAGTACTTGAGGATCGTCGGGCAGATGTTGAGATCGAAGGTCTTGAACGCGAAGGTCCAGATACGGAAGTCCGCCTTGAAGATGAGAT
>CAMYWS010000125.1 GCA_947302865.1 uncultured Clostridia bacterium | reverse complement strand
ATCTGGGGCGACGAGGACCGGCTGCAGCCGATCGCGCGGCTGTTCGAGCTTCGTGAGATGCTGCCGGACAGCGTGTTCCACAGCATCCGCAACACGGGACACTGGATGCACGAGGAAAAAGCGGCGCAGATCGCGGAGGCGGCGGACCGCTACATCCGCTACAAAGGGGAAGCGCAATGATCGAATCGTTTGCGCTCGGCGACACGGTGCGCATGAAAAAACCGCACGCCTGCGGAAACGACCTCTGGACGGTGATCCGCACCGGCGCGGACGTCAAGATCCGGTGTCTCGGCTGCGGACGCGTTGTGATGCTCGACCGGCTCGCGTTTTTGAAGTCGGCGAAACGAATTATGGAGAAAGAGACGGAATAAATGGCGGAGAAACTGGTTGAAAAGAAGCGCGTCACGATGACGCCGATCGGGAAACTGCGGCGCGAGGCGGAAAAGCGGAACGAGTCGCTCGAGGGCGGCATGCTTTGGCGCGCGCTTGATTTTCTGCTGTATCTCGTTATGATCGTGCTGATCATGTTCTCGATCCGCACGGTCCTCATCGACCCGGTGCGCGTGGACGGAAAGTCCATGCTCGACACGCTCGTCGACGGCGAGGTCATGCTCGTCGACCGCACGGCGTATACGTTCGGTACGCCCGCGCGCGGGGACATCGTGCTCTGTTATTATCCCGACGAATACTATGAAAAGCAGGGGCTCTCCTACGCGTCGCGCGTCAAGCGCGTGATCGCAGTCGGCGGCGACACGATCGAAACGATCGACGGCGATATCTATGTGAACGGCGAAAAGATCGCCGAGCCGTACCTTACGCCGGACCGCATCGGGGGACAGTACGTCCGTCCGCAGAAGATCCCGGACGGCTGCGTCTACGTGATGGGCGACAACCGCTCCGTGAGCCGCGATTCGCGCTATGATTCCGTGGGACCGATCCCGCTCTATCGGGTCGTCGGCAAGGTGCGTCTCGTTCTCTATCCGTTTCAGAACGCACATCCGGTCTGAATATGAAAACACGCCTCGAACGGTATAAAAACGAACATCGCGCGCAGAACGTGCTGAGCTGGCTCTTTGCGGGGATCCTCGGGCTTTCCGTCGTGCTGTTCGTGCTGTTCGTGTGGTTTTCGCCTGTTTACATCGCCGATGCTTCCATGCTGCCGACGCTCAGGGAGGGCGATACGATCTTTTATGACCGGCTTTACAAGCATTTTCACGAGCTTACGCGCGGAGACATGGTCGTGTACCGCGATCCGGAGACGGACACGCTTCTCATCAAGCGCGTGGTCGCGCTCAGCGGGGAGACGGTCGAGGCGAAGGACGGCGCTCTGATCATCGACGGCAAGTACGGACTGGACGAACACCGTTACGGGGCGGGCGCGCCGATCGACTTTCCGCAGACGACCGTGCCGGAGGGCATGGTGTTCGTGCTGAGCGACGACCGGAACTACGGCGAGGACAGCCGCAATTCCTCGATCGGGTGTCTGGGACCCGAGGAGATCCTCGGGATCGTTCGCTTGCGGCTGCGCGACTTTACGGTTTTTACAAACGAATCTTGACGAATCGCACATTTTCTGCTATATTGGACCCGACGCAGGGGCGCCGAAACGACCTTCGGCTGAGAAGCACCCTTGGAACCTGTTGGGTCATGCCATCGTAGGAAGCGTAAACATAAGCTTTTGATGCCGTCCCAACGGGGGCGGCAATTTGATTTTCAGGAGGAGAAACACATGAAAAAAACATCCACACGTATGCTTGCGGAGGGCGGTGTGTCCGTTGCGCTCGCGCTTGCGCTGAGTTACCTCAAGATACCGATCGCGGCGCTCGGCGGCTCGATCGACTTTGTCATGGTCCCGCTGATCGTCTTCGCGTATCGCTGGGGCGTATGGCAGGGACTGCTTGCGGGACTTGCGTTCGGCACGCTCAAGTTTTTCCTTGCGGGCGGCGCAGCGGTCAACTGGCAGAGCATGCTTCTGGATTACTCCGTCGCGTACGCGTTCGTCGGGTTTGCGGGTCTGCTGAGAAAGAAAAAGAACATGCTGCCGCTGGCGGCACTGATCGGCTGCATCGCGCGTTTTATCGTGCACTTTGTCAGCGGCGTCACGATCTACGCGGAGTATGCGACGCCGACGGCGGATTTCTTCGGTCTGTCCGTTGCGACGCCCGGCGCGGTGCTGTTTTCCGTCGTCTATAACGGCGCGTACATGCTGCCGAATACGATCATCGCGGTGATCGTCTGTGCGATCCTCATCAAGCCGGTTGAGCTGCTCGACCGGTTCTGATCACAGCAATCAATGCCGGGAGGGAAACCCTCCCGGTTTTTTCGTGCGCGCGCCGTGTGTTATCCTGAGGATTCCCGAAGGGATGACGCAGGATCTTTCGATGTGCGCAGGATGACATGCGGGGGTTGACGCATCCCTGCACGGACGTGAATTGACGGCGGTGCCGTCATGAATTGCCTTTGCGGGCATCGGGAAGGCGTATTTTTTACGATTCAGGGCGCAAAAATAAAGAATTGTTCACATTCCGTTTACGGTTCGGTGACATTGTTCCTTTATAATCAAGCCACATGATATGAACGGAGGTGTATCCGTATGAAGCGATCCTTCAAGATCGTCGCCGGATTTCTGGTGCTCGTTCTGACGTTCGGCTGCTCGGCGCAGGCGAAAGTCATCGATTCCAGAACGGATACCGAAAAGATACAGATCGTCGGACAGATCGAGACCGCCGCGCCGACGGAAGCGGTGCAAATGACCGCCGTTCCGCAACAGACCGCTGTTTCAGAGACGGCGGAGGCGTCGAACGCCGTCACGCCGCAGCCGATCGTTGTCAGCGACCCCGCGACGCCGGAGCCCACTGCGGTTCCGACCGAAGCGCCGACGGAAGCGCCGACCGAGGAGCCGACGCCGGAGCCCACCGCGACCCCGGAACCGACGGCGACGCCGGAGCCGAACCGCACCGAGGCGGAAAAGTTCTGTGACGTTGCGTCGTCGCTTCTGGACGCGGAATACAAGCGCGGCGGCACGAAGCTCGAAACCGGCTTTGATCCGGGCGGATTCGTGTACTACTGCCTGAACAAGGTCGGCGTCAAGGTAAAGCACAAGACGAGCAAGGGCTATTCCGAGTACGACGCATGGCAGCGCGTGGATTCGATAGACGATCTCGAACCGGGCGATCTCTGTTTCTTTATGACGCCGGGCAACGACAGCGTGAACTGTGTCGCCGTGTATCTCGGCGGCGATCAGATCATCTATCCGTCCTCGGGCGAGGGCAGGGTCATCACGAACAGGATCACAAGCAGCTACTGGACGGAGGCGTTCGTGTTCGCACGGCGGGTATTCTGAGTATGGAAAGACGCATCGACCGAAACAAATGGAACCGGAACGCGCACGATCAATTGTTTGCGCGGTTGGAAGTCCCGTTTTACAGTCTCACGTGGCGGCTGGACGTAACCGGGGCGGCGGCATACGCAAAGCGCCGCGGGATCCCGTTCTATTCCGTCATGATCTGGGTCACGATGAAGGCGCTGAACGGAGTCGAAGCATTCCGGTATGAGCTGCGCGGGGAAGACGTGTATCTGCTCGACCGCCGGAATCCGTCCTATACCTATCAATGGGACGACGAACTGTTCGGCATCTGCGGCGTCGAATGGCTCGACGGCGAGGATCCCGTCTCGTTTGCGGCACGGATGAAAGCGGCGGAAAGCGCGAACCCGTCCCCGATCCCGACCGCCGAGGCGGACGAGGCCGGACACGACGTATACATCTCGTCGCTGCCGTGGATCGACTATACGCATATTTCGCAGGAGTTTCCGCTGGACAATACGGACAGCACGCCCCGCATCATGTGGGGACGCTTCGAAACAGATGAGAAGGGCAGAAAAACGCTTTCCTACACCGTGCAGGTCAATCACCGTCTGATCGACGGGATCCACCTCCGTCGGCTGAACGAAGGTCTTATCGGGGCAATTCACGATCTGGAGGCGCTTTGATGGAACAAAACAACAATCCGAACTGGAAAAAATGGCTCTCAAAGGGCGCGTTTGTCGTCAGCTGCATCGTCGCAGCCGTGCTGCTTTTGTTCGGCGCGGTATACGTCACGCTGCGCGTGCGCCGCGGGTGCACGTCGGGCAGCGGGACCGTTTCGCAGGCGACGCCGACGCCGGAGCCCACGCCGCTGCCGGACCGCGTCTATTCCGCGGACAGGAACCCGCCCTATGCCCCGCCGCTTGATAAGCTCGACCTGACGCAGGGACATCTGGACGAGTATTCGGAACCGCTGTCCGACGCGACGCGCTGGATCGACCTGACGCCGGAAGGCGCGGAGGGCTTTACCGTGATCCGCAGCATCGACCTCGGCTGCTCGTACGTGGTCGAGAACGGCGAATACTACCGCCTCGGCGAAGGCGAGGACGGCAAGGGCGTCGTCGACGTGCTTCTGACCGACCTCGATCTCGACGACGAGCCGGACCTTCTCTATACCTATCATTTCGGCGCAAACGAGGATACGTACAGCAAGGTCGGCTGGTTCCGCTTCATCACGCACTCCTCGTCGCTGTCGGCGTTTTCCCAGAAGAACGGCTTCCTGTCGCTCATCGAGGAGGACGGCAACTATATCCTGTTCCGCGCCGTGCGCGACGCGAACCTCGACACCGGAACGTTCGGTCTGACGCTCGTTGAGCGTCTCGGCGAGATCACCGAAACGATGGGCCGGATCGAGCTTGTGATGGACCCGCAGCCGACGCCGGAAGGCGGGCTGTCGTAA
>CAMYWS010000124.1 GCA_947302865.1 uncultured Clostridia bacterium | reverse complement strand
TCAGAATGCTCCAGAGATAGCCGAGAAAGCTTCTCCGGTATTTCAGTTTGATATCGCGCTGTACGAGCAGCACCAGAAGATCCCAATACCGGGAAAACCGTCTGATCCAGCCCCTTACAGTCGTTACGATCTTTTTCATCTGCTCTTTGTCATCTCCTTGATCGCTTCGGTCGTGCGTTCCGAACTCCCGCCGTCGCGCAGCGGGAAGAACCGATCGACCCGTTCTTCGTATTGCGGCTCCATCCGGCAGCCGTTTCCGATCACGCGCGAAAGCGCCGCGACCGCTTCGGGTACGGTATCGGCAATCGGACCGAACCCGTCCCGTTCATAATCGAAATACCCCGTCGGAAGATGCCCTTCCCGGTACGATTTCCGGTCGAACTGGTAATAGACGACCGGCTTTTTCATGAACGCAAAGTCCATGTATACGCTCGAAAAATCCGTGACGAGTACCGACGCCCGCTTCAAAAGCTCCGGCACGGAGACCTCGTCCCATTTTCTGACCTCGATGTGCTTTGACGCCGACGCAAAGCACGTTTCGAACCGACCGACGTTGCGGTGCACGCAGAAAACGGCGTGCCTGCCCGTCGCCTCCAGCAGCGCGTCGAGCGCAGGATCGTTCAAAAACGCCTGCCAGCCGCGGCAGTATTCGCTGTCTTTGAACGCCTCGGCGGTTTTGCAGTCGCGCTCAAGCCACATCCGCCACGTCGGCAGGATCAGCACGAGCGACGGATCCGGTTCGGCGTCGAGCAGCGCGTCGAACCGGCACAGTCCCAGAAGCTTTACGACGCCCTCGGGATAGCCGAACGTGCCGCGCACGTATTCGTATTCGGGCTGCGCCGCGCAGCAGAACATGGAAAAGCCCGTGACCGGCGCGTACAGATACGGCAGATCGTCCTTGATCACGCCGTGCTGCAAAAACACGCGGCGGTTTTTGAGCCATCCCAGCACCACTTCAAAGAGGTAACAGACCACCGCGTTCGGCTTTCCGCCCTTCTGGCTCGAAATATTGACCTCGGCGGCAAGGTAATACACCCAATGCCGGAGCGTTCCGAACGGAACGACGGGACCCGTTTCCGCGACCGCCGCATACGCCGGCGATCGGCGGCTGATCGCGTAGACCGCGTCGATCTCCGGGTGCTTTGCACGGATGTGCGAAAACAGCGCGAACGCGTTGTCCTGCGCTTCCATGGCGTATTCGCACAGCAGCCACAGATGCTTCCGTTTCCGCCGATAGATCGCCGCGGGCAGCAGCGCCAGCAGAAACAGGAAGAAGTGCCCGATGTCTCCCGGCCGGATCCTTTTGAGCTTCGCAAATATGGATTCCTTCATAGCCAGTACCGTTTGACGCCGTGCAGGCAGTAGCCGAGAAAGCTTCTGCACCGCTTGAAAAAGCCCAGTTTGAGATAGCCGTAGGAACGCCACGCCATCACGGCGGATTTCCACTTGTTGCCCGATTTGGAACCGGTCGTGACGCGGTACCGGAGCAGCGGTTCGTTGATGCCGACCGCCTTCGCGCCGTCGTTCAGGATCCGGTACCAGCAGATCAGATCCTCATGCAGATCCCCGCGCTCCATCGGGTGTTTCAGAAACAGCCCGCGTTTGACAAGGATCGAGCTTGTAATGAGATCGGTCTGCCGCAGCAGCGTATCCGCGTCGATCGCGGGCGGGACCGGAAACGACTTTCCGTTCTCCCTGCCGGCTTCGTCGATGCAGACCGCCGCCGTATAGACGAGCGCCGCGTCCGTTTCCGCCGCTTTTTCAAGCTGCTTTGAAAGCTTGTCTGCTTCCCAGACGTCGTCGCTGTCCAGAAACGCGATCCAGTCTGCCCGCGCCTCGCGCGCCGCAGCGTTTCGCGCGTTTGCGACGCCGCCGTTTCCGGAAAGCGTGATCACCCGAACGCGCGCGTCCTCCGCGGAAAGGCGGGACAGGATCGCGGGCGTGCCGTCGTCGGACCCGTCGTCCGCCACGATCACTTCGATCTCGTGAAGCGTCTGCAGAAGAGCCGAGCGGACGCTTTCCTCGACGGTCTTTTCACACCGGTACGCCGGCATGACGACGCTGATGCGCGGGGTCATTCGACTCCCTCCTCTCCGTCCGGCAGCGGAAGCGCGGCAAGATCCTCGTAAACGAGATCTCCGAACGCCTTCTTTCCGACGCGCGTGCATGCGCGAAGGAGCCGGATCGCGGGGTTCAAAAGCTTCGAACGCTTCGGTGTTCTGCCCTGCTCCCGCATGGCGCGTTCGATCAGATCGCAGGTCGCGACCGGCTCCGGTTCCCGCGGAAAAAACACGCCGGCGCGCGGCGCGTCAATGAGCGCCTTCACCGCTTCGCACAGCGTTTCGATCGAAACCATGCTGCGGCGGTTTTCAAAGTCCGGACAGAACGGCAGCTTTTTCGCAAGCCGTTCAAGGCGCGCGGGATTACCCTTTGCGCCGGGGCCGAACACGACCGGCGGACGCAGGACCGTGACGGTAAACGTTTCGTCCGAAAGCGGCGCGATGCGCTGTTCTGCAGACAGCTTGGACTGTCCGTACTGCGAGTCCGGCGCGGGAACCGTATCCTTTTTGATCGTTCCCGTATTCATGCCGTACACGCTCATCGTGCTGAAAAACACGAACTGCCCGACGCCCTCGCGCTTCGCCTTTTTCGCAAGCGCGACGGTCAGGTCGCGGTTGACCGCGTCGTACAGCGGCTGCGTACGCTTCGTTTCCTTCCGATGCACGATCGCCGCGGCGTGCACAATCGCGTCGACGCCGTGAAAATCGGCCGCGTCCGGCAGAAAACCGCGCACCGAAAACAGTCTCGCGTCGTACATCTCCGGGAATTGTCCGAGATATGCCGCGAGAGCCGTTCCGATATAGCCGTGTGCGCCCGTGATCAGAATCCGCTTCATTCGCCCTTCTTTCGGTCGTCGGTGATCCGGCCTTCGTGGAAGCCCTTTCGCATC
The DNA here is from genome assembly GCA_947302865.1 of uncultured Clostridia bacterium. The sequence goes on along the minus strand of CAMYWS010000124.1, from coordinate 1,814 downwards.
ACGACCGTTGAGACCGTTTTCCAAAGGCACAGCATATCCATGCCGAACGTCATGTCCGCGGCGTATTCGCCGTCGAATCGCGCCTTCTCCTCCACGGACAGCTCGTCGCGTCCGTTGACCTGCGCCCATCCCGTGAGCCCGGGAAGCACGTCGTTCGCGCCGTATTTATCGCGCTCCGCGATCAGATCATATTGGTTCCACAGCGCGGGTCTGGGACCCACGAGCGACATCTTTCCTGTAAAGATCTGAAGGATCTGCGGCAGCTCGTCCAGACTCGTTTTGCGGAGAATGCGCCCCGCCCGCGTGACCCAGTGGTGCGAATCGGAAAACAGATGCGTCGGCACGTCGTTCGGCGCGTCCTTCTGCATGGTGCGGAATTTCAGGATCTCGAACTTCTCTTTGTGAAGTCCGATCCGCGTCTGCCGGAAGAAGACCGGTCCCTCGGAATCCAGCTTGATCCAGACCGCGATCGCCAAAAAAAGCGGTGAAAGGATCACGATCCCGCATCCCGAAAGAACGATATCCAGTATACGTTTGAAGATTTTCCGATACATTTCCGCTCCGTTTGTACGGGGTTTGCCGATCGTGTCGAACCGAAGGGCACACCTCTGCGACTATACTACCATAACCGTATCATAGCACAGGTATGCGAAAAAAGCAACCGCACAGGGTTCCGCTCCGTGTTAACATAATAAGAACATTTCCCCGGATCGGCCGCTTTTCCTCTTGACAAAACCCCCGTTTTCGCGGTATCGTATACAAGGATAAAAACCGAATATCGTCACGGATGATGGGCCCGGGAGAGGTCGTTTTACGGCGCCGAAGGGGAACTGCAGAAACTCTCAGGCAGAAGGATCGGACCCGGACGTGGCTCCGGAAAGGAAAGGGGCTCACCCTTTACGCCGTCGGTGCAACCGCATATTTTGCGGGAATCTCTCAGGCAGAAAACGGAGGCGCAGGGTACAGGCGTACTTTGCGCTTTTTCATTTTTCCGCGGCGGGTCGCCGCACACGTTCATATTTCAAAAGGAGGATTCTCATGAGCGAACTCAAACGTACCCTACTGTACGACGCCCACATCAAGGCCGGTGCGACGATGGTCGATTTCGGCGGGTGGGAAATGCCGATCCAGTATCCCGAAGGCATCATTGCCGAGCATCTGTACACCAGAAGCTGCTGCGGTCTCTTCGACGTGTCCCATATGGGCCGTCTCATCATCGAAGGACCGGAGCGTCTCGCGTTTTTGCAGCACGTGCTTTCGAGCAACGCATCCCTGCTTCAGGTCAACCAGGCGCAGTACTGCATCATTCCCGCCGAGGACGGCAGCGCAGTCGACGACGCGTACCTCTATCGCTTCGAGGAGGACCGTTATCTTCTCGTCGTCAACGCGTCGAACACCGACAAGGACCTTGCGTGGTTCGAGCCGATCGTAAAGAACTACGACTGCACGATCAAAAACATCACGTCGGAGACCGTCTCCATCGCGGTGCAGGGTCCGAAGAGCGAAGAGATCCTGAAAACGCTCGCTGGCGTCGACGAAGTCACCAAACCCGCCCGCAACAATCTTTCCACGCTGATGATGGAAGGACATGAGATCCTCGTCTCGAGAACGGGCTATACGGCGGAGCCGATCGGCTACGAGCTGTTCATCAAAAATGAAGACGCGCTCTGGGCATGGAACCGCCTGATCGAGCTCGGCGGCAAGCCCGCGGGTCTCGGCGCGCGCGACACGCTCCGCATGGAAGGCATGCTCCCGCTGTACGGCGACGAGATGGGCGTCGACGAAGAGGGCAAGCCGATGCCGATCTTCGCGCT
>CAMYWS010000123.1 GCA_947302865.1 uncultured Clostridia bacterium | reverse complement strand
ATCATGGGCTGGGTCGAGACCGCGCCCGCGGAGTGCGTGGCATTCGCGGTCGATTATCTCGGTCTGAACGAGCGCGAGGGCATGCCGTTCGGCTTTGCGCGTGGGGTCCTGAATTCCGTTGCGGAGCTTGCGATCCTGCAGATGCAGGACTATCTGGGTCTCGGCGACGACTGCCGCATGAACAATCCGAGCTCGACCGGCTGCTGGCGCTGGCGTGCCGAAAAGAAGGACTTTGTGCCGGAGCTGAGTAAGCGTATCCTCTATTATGCGAGAATGTCCGCACGCGCGCCCGTACCCGAGAAAAAAACCGGGAAAGCATAAACTGCGAACCGAAAAACGACCGGATCCGATCGGATCCGGTCGGGCCTGATGCCGTTTTGCGTTTTGAAAGTACCGCCGCAGCCGCGGAGCCGATCGCGAAGCCCATCAGAAGATCGGCAAGCAGACTCCACGTCGGGCTGAACGAGCCGAGATAAACCGACATCACCGCGATCGAAACCGCCAAAGCGAGTATCGCCGCGACGCCGCCGAAATACCACGGTGCTTTTTCACGTCCGATGCCCGTAAAGACCCCCGCGGCGAGCGCCGTCATGATCTTGATGACCGTATTGCCGATCGGGATCGCCGATTCCGGCAACCATTCCAGATATACGAACAGCGTCAGAAGCAGGACCGCAAGCAGCAGTACCCCCGCGCCGAGCGCCGTTCCTCGAACGATCGCGCGCCGCGCGGTCTTTGTCCGCTTTTTTCGTTTGGTCGTTGCCAAGGTCTCCACCCCCTTTGCCGCATCCTATGCGGAAAGAGAATGTCGCATGACAAATAGTTGTTTCAGGGCAGTTGTCCGCTGCGTTCCATTTCGACGACTGCGTCGTAATCGAACGGTTCGGTCGCAAGCGGCGGATAGTCTTCTTCTTTGTAGTTCCAGTACAGATAAACGCTCCTGCACTGCGCCTTCGTCCACATGAAGCAATTCACCTGATGTTTCCGCGTCCATGTCGGGTCGAAGACGTACCAGCCAGTGCCGACGTTGGTCATGACCCAGTAATGCCGCGTCCGCCACACGCCCGCCTTGACGCGCTCGACAGACAGGTACGGGATGTCCGTCTCGTCGAGCAGCGCGCGCGTCAGCGAGTAGATGTTGAAGCAGTCGCCCGTTCCCTTCGTATACCCGTCGTACGCCGCCTTGCGCCAGTCGGTATAGTTGTTGTTCACGCCGTTTGCATAGACGATATGCTTCTGCACGAAATCGAAGATCGCTCTGAGTTTTTCGGCGTCGACCATGTCCGGCGTCGTGATCTCCTCCATGATGCTCTTTGCAAGCGTCCGGAGCTCTTCCTCCGTCACCGAGCGTTGGATCAATGTGTAGCTGCAGGCCTGCTCGGCGACGTTTCCGCTCAGGTCCGCCGCGCGATAGACGACCCGGTAGGTCCCCTCCTCTTCAAGCGCGACCTCGGATTCGACCGTGACCTCGACGGCGCCGTCCGCATCGTCTTCGGCAAAGACCTCGGCAAAGTACGCGATCGGCTCGCCGACGTACAGGATGCGGTCGATCACGCCGTACAGGTGCGGCGGGTTCACGTCGTCGGTAAGCATGATCGCGACGGACGCCGTTGATACGTTTCCGCTCGTGTCCCGCGCAGTCACCGTGACCGTGCAGGGACCTGCGGCGTCAAACTTCGGCTCGCTGTCGAACGACAGCGTGACCGGCGTGATATCCTCCGCGGCAAAAAAGTCCTCCGGCGCATATGTATGCCGGGTATAGAACGTCGCCGCGCCGAGCTCCGGGGTCTTCGTGAGCGTCGGCGGTGTGGTGTCGACGACCGTGACAGCCGGCGTTTCGATCACGCCGTTGACGGTAATCGAAACCGCAAACGTGCCGGGCGTGTCCGGGACGAACGGCTCGACAGTGACCGTCTGCCCGTCGCTGTTTTCAAAATCCGCCGCCGTCAGCGTTTCGCGCCTTGCTTCGACGGTCCGCGGCTTTACGTCCGAAATGAGAAGCGTGCTGTAAACGTCGACCGAGTTTCCGCCTTCGTCCGTGACCCGCACGACGACCGTCTGCACCTCGCGGTTTTCACGGTCCGGCGCGGAAAGGAACGCAAAGCTCAGATCCGTTTCATCCGCGGCGTTGACCGCAAACGCCGCCGGTTCGGCGGTCTCGTCCGATGCGAGCACGAGGAGCGTCGGTTCGGCGTGCGGCGCGACCGTATCGACAACGACAAGCTTTGATTCGGACCGGACGCCGCCGTCGGTCAGAAACGCGATCGGGTACGTGCCGACGTGATGCAGCGTCTCCGCTGTGATCGCCGTTTCCTGCGCCGCCGAGACGCCCTCGATCAGAAACCGCTCCGCCTCCGGGATCTCGGAGCCCGCCTCAACGGTCAGCGTTTCGACCGTTGCGCGGACGGAAACGCGGACGGGAACGACCGTCCGGTTTTTCCCCTGATCCTCGAGGATGATCTCGATCGTATCGGTCCGTTCCGTATTGAAATCAGGCGTCTGTGCAAACGAAACGCGCACCGTGCCGGCGTCGCGGATGTTTTTCAGAAACGTGTCCGGTCCCGGCGAAGAACCGAGCGGAACGGTCTGATCCGCCGGCTCCGCTGTCGGCGCGATCGTGTCCCGCACGACGGCAAGGACCGGCGTCGGCACGCCGCCGATCGAAAGGTCCAGCACATGCCATCCGCAGGAAAGCTTGTCCGTTTCCGTTTTGAGGACCGAATCCCGCGCGGTGAAGTCCGCGGACGAGATCGGTTCGCCGTATTCGACGGTCCGAACCGCATGAACGCCGCGATAATGGATCAGCACCGCGATCGCGAGTACGAAAAGAACGCCGAACGCCCAAAGCAGCGTGCGACGCTTTCCGTTTCTCGGTTTTCGGGTACGAACCTTCATTCGGTCTTTTCAAGCAAAAAAAGCCCGGAAAACCGGGCTTTGGAAACACAGATCAGTCTTTTACTTCTTCGGTCATGGTATTCTCAACGCCCGCATCCTCAACCTGGGAGATCGCGCCCCGTGCAAACACGAGCTTGACCTTGTCGGGTCCGACGGACAGAATGATCACGTCGTCCTTGATCGAAGAGATCGTACCGTAGATACCGCCGATGGTGCGGACGCGGTCGCCGGTCTTCAGCGAGCCGAGCATGTCCTTGACCTTCTTGTCACGGCGGCGCTGCGGAATGATCATCACAACGAGCAGTACGACCACCATGAGCAGCGGAAGAAGCAGCGTCATCATATTGCCGCCGGCGCAGCCCTGTGCGCTTTCGCTTGCGCCCTGCAGGCAGGACACGTTTGCATTCAGTACGGAAACAGCCAAATTCAAAAGCATAATCGGTTTTCCTTTCGTTTATCTTTCGATATTATACGAAAAAACGCAGCGTTCGTCAATACTCGAATGTGAATTCTTTGCAACAAGAAAACGGGAGGTATTCCTCCTCCCGATCACAGATGCATCATCCTTTGCGTTTTCTGGATGACCTTTTTGCCGTCCCGCTTCATGCGGCGCGGGATATCCGGATACAGCGTGCACATCGCGGTCGCGGCTGCCGCCGCGCCCATCATCATGCCGATCCCGAGCATAGCCATTCGCATGCGATCACCTCTTTCTGATTTTGAGGTTAGTATGCGAAGGGATCAAGCATTTATTCCGCTTTCGGCGCTTCCTCTTTTTGTTTTTTTGCGCGATAATCCGCGATCGCCGCCTGCACCGCTTCCTGCGCAAGCACCGAGCAGTGGATCTTCACGGGCGGAAGCCCTTCGAGCGCTTCAACGACCGCTTCATTCGTCAGCTTTTCCACTTCCGCAAGCGGCTTGCCCTTGATCAGCTCCGTCGCCATCGAGCTCGTCGCGATCGCCGCGCCGCAGCCGAAGGTCTTGAACTTCACGTCCTCGACGATCTCGTCGTCGTTGATCTTCAGAAACATCTGCATGATGTCGCCGCACTTGGCGTTGCCGACGGTACCGACGCCGGACGCGTCGGGGATCTCGCCGACGTTTCTCGGATGCTGAAAATGATCCAAAACTTTTTCCGAATACTGCATTACTGTACTCCTCCTTTGGGATAGATCGGTGACATATCTCTCAATCGCTGTACGATCGGGGGCAGAACCTCCAGCACGTAGTCGATCTCTTCTTCGGTGGTGAATTCCGAAAGCGTCATACGGAGCGAGCCGTTCGCCTCCTCGTGCGAAATACCCATCGAAAGCAGCACGTGCGACGGATCCAATGAACCGGACGTACACGCCGAACCGGACGACGCCGCGACGCCCTTCAGATCGAGCATCAGCAGGATGCTTTCGCTTTCGATATAGCGGATGCCGAAATTGACGTTGTTCGGAAGCCGCTGTGTTCTGTGCCCGTTCAGGTGCACGGTCGGGATCTTTTCCTCGATGCCCGCGATCAGCTTGTCACGGAGCGCGGTCATCTTCTGCATGTTCGCCCTGAGGTTTTCGGTCTGGATCTCCAGCGCCTTTGCAAGCCCGACGATGCCCGGAACGTTCTCCGTGCCCGCGCGCTTTTTGTTCTCCTGCCCGCCGCCGGTGATCATGGCGGGAACGCGTACGCCCTTCCGGATATAGACTGCGCCGACGCCCTTCGGACCGTGGAACTTGTGCGCCGTCAGCGTGAGAAGGTCGATGTTCATGTCCTGTACGTCGACCGGAATGTGTCCGATCGCCTGCACCGCGTCGGTGTGGAACAGCACGCCCGCTTCACGGCAGACCCTGCCGATCTCTTTGACGGGTTCGATCGTTCCGACCTCGTTGTTCGCCGTCATGATCGAAACGAGGAT
>CAMYWS010000122.1 GCA_947302865.1 uncultured Clostridia bacterium | reverse complement strand
CGCTCTGCGTGAGCGGGCTTTTTGCGTCTTATTTGTGCCTACAGCGCATAAAATGGCAAAAACGGCGGAGGACAAGACGATGCAGACGCTTCGATTCGGGGACAGGGGATTATTCGTACAATACCTGCAGACCGCGCTTTTGCGAGCGGGGGAGGAACCGGGGGAGATCGACGGGATCTTCGGACGGCGCACCGAACGCGCGCTCGTACGGCTGCAGGATCGGTTCGGTTTGCGTGCAGACGGTGCAGCAGGACGGCTCTCACGGGCGGCGCTCTGGCCGTATCTGGTCGGGTCCGCGGTCGCCGTGTTCGGGGAAAACGAGACGGTCGAAACGCTTGCGAAACGGTACGGAACGACGCCGGAAGCGATCCGCACCGCAAACCCGGCTGCGTCTTTTAAGACGGGCGAAACCGTCACCGTTCCGCTCGGATTCGACGTGGTGTTTACCGATCTTCCGTATTCCGCGTTTCCGACCGCGTGCGTGCTCGAAGGGCTGACGCTGCGGTATCCGTTCCTTGTCAAATATCCGATCGGCAGAAGCGTCTCGGGACGCAGGATCGAGGCGATCCGCATCGGCGCGGGTCCGCTGCGCGTCGGCATCAACGCGTCGCATCACGCAAACGAATGGATCACAACGCCGCTTGTACTGACGTTTCTCGAACGTTACGCGAAGGCGTTTTCCGAAGGCGGTAAGGTCGGCGGCGTTTCCGCACGGACGCTCTATGAAGCGTCGACGCTGACGCTCGTGCCTTTGGTCAACCCGGACGGCGTCGATCTTGTGACCGGCGCGCTTTCGGAAGGCGACAGCTTCTATGAGAGCGCAAAGGCGCTTTCCGCGTTTTATCCCGAGATCCCGTTTCCGTCGGGGTGGAAGGCGAATATACAAGGCGTCGACCTGAATCTCGGTTATCCCGCGGGTTGGGAGAACGCGCGCGCGATCAAGTTTGCGCAGGGATTCACGCGTCCCGGACCGCGCGACTACGTCGGTACGCGGCCGCTGGAAGCGCCGGAGGACCGCGCCTTGTACGAGCTTTCGATCCGGGAGCGGTACGACCGTGCGATCGCGTACCACACGCAGGGCGGCGAGATCTATTGGGAGTTTCAGGGGCATGCTCCGCAGGGCTCGCGTACTTTGGCGGAACGGTTTGCGTCGGCGTCCGGCTATCGGATCGCAAACGTGCCGTACGACAGCGGTTTTGCGGGCTATAAGGACTGGATGATCGACTCGCTGAACGCAAACGCCTTTACGATCGAAGCGGGAAGGGGGCAGAACCCGCTGCCGATCCATGATTTACCCTCGATCTATGCGGAAAACGAAGGGATCTTCACGGCTGTACTCTCCACTTGAAATACGGCATCGCATCTGCTATACTGAACGCATGGAAAGCAATAAGAAGACATCGTTCATAAAAGGCGCGGCGATCCTGACCTTCGCAGGGCTGATCTGCAAGGTGATCGGCGTTCTGATTCGCATCTTCGCGGTCCGGATACTCACGGAAGACGGCATGTATTTCTACGAAAAGGTGTTTCCGACCTATTCGTGGCTGCTGATCATTTCGAGTTCGGGGCTTCCGACGGCGATCTCGCGTATGGTCGCCGAACGCACCGCGACCGGCAATTATGACGGCGCGAAGCGCGTCTTCCGCCGTTCGCTGCTCCTGCTTCTTCTGATCGGTCTCGTCACCTCCGCGATCATGTTCTTCGGCGCGGACTGGATCGGATCGGTGCTTCTGCAGGCAAAGAACGGCATCGCGTATTCGCTCATGGCGTTGGCCCCGGCGCTTCTGTTCGTCTCCCTGCTCTGCGCGTACCGCGGCTATCTTCAGGGACTGCAGCGCATGACGGGGACGAGCGTCTCACAGCTTGCGGAACAGGTGTTCAAGTTCATATTCGGGCTGATCCTCGCGGCATATTTTAGCCGAAGGTATCAGAATACGGAGTTCCGGTATGCCGCCGGCGCGGCGGGCCTGCTGCTTGGCGTGACCATCTCCGAGATCCTTGCGCTCATCGTTATGATCGTCTTCTATCTGCGTACGCGCAAGGATTACAAGGCGCTGATCGAGGACCCGGATCCGCACGCAAAGATCCTCGGACCGATGCTTGTGATCGCGATCCCGATCACGCTCGGCGCGTCAATTCTGCCGCTCGCGAACATGCTCGACTCGTCCATGATCGAACAGCTTCTTGTGAAGGCAGGGTTTACGAAGGAAGCAGCCGAACTCAACTATACGTCGCTGTGCACTTACGTGCGTTCGATTATCAATCTGCCTGCAACGCTGACGGTCGGCATCTCCATGTCGATCGTTCCGGCGATCTCCGCGGCGCGCGTGCGGCAGGATCGCGGCGATATGCAGCACCTTTCGCTGCTCAGTTTAAAGATCGCGATGGCAATCGGTATTCCCTGCGCGGTCGGCCTGTGCGTGCTGGCGGGACCGGTCATCAGATTCCTGTATATGCGCGGCGATCCGAAGTTCTTCGACGCGCTGAACATCGCCGAACCGCTGATGCACGTGGCGGCGTTCACCGTGATCTTCATTTCTCTCGTGCAGACTGCGACCGGCGCGCTGCAGGGGGCGGGCAGGCACTGGCTGCCGATGATCTTCCTTCTGATCGGCGGCGTGACCAAGATCATCGTCAACCTGATCTTCATCCCGATGCGGGAAATCAACATCCTCGGCGCGGTGTTCTCCAACCTCGCCTGCTTCGGCATCGCCGGCATTCTCGACACGATCGCGCTTTTGCGCGTGACAAAGGCAAAGCTGAACGTGCTCGATACGTTCCTGAAACCGATGGCGGCGTCCGCGCTGATGGGCGGCGCGGCATGGGGTGTGCAGTGGCTTCTTTCGCGCCTTTCGATCTTTCAGGGAAGCGTGACGTCGCGCATCGCGACGCTGCTTGCAATCCTTGTCGCCGTCGCCGTATACGCCGTATGCACGGTGCTGTTCGCCATGTTCACGAGGGAGGAACTCGCCTATATTCCGGGCGGCAGAAAGCTTGCCCGCTTTGCAAGGAGATAATATGAAAACCATTACCGTTGCGCCGCTTTCCACGCCGAAAACGCTGACCCGCGCGGCGTGGGACGCGATTTCATGCGCTGAAACGCTGTACCTGCAGACGACGGAGCATCCGTCCGCAAAGCCTGTTTTAGACGCCGGGCTTGCGTTCGTCTCGATGGACGATATGTATGAGAACGCGGAGGACTTTGATGCATTGAACGACGCGATCGCGGCGCGGCTTACGACCGGCGGGGACTGCGTATACGCCGTTATGGGAGACGGCTGCTTTGCACAGCTTCCCGCGATCGAAAAAGCGGCAAAGCGAAAAGGCTTCCGCGTCGACGTACTGCCGGGCGTGTCGTACGCAAAAGCGGCGTTTCCCGCGGTGCAGGACGCGCAGGTCTTTACGGCACGTACGCTTCCGAAACGCGTCGATCCCGCCGTGCCGCTGTGCGTGCAGGAGCTTGACAGCCCGATCATCGCAGGGGAAGTGAAGCTCGCGCTTTCGGAGATCTACCCGGATGAATGGCCCGTCACGCTTGCGACGATGCAGCCGGACGGACATTACGCGTTCCGTACGTTCCCGCTTTCGGAGCTTGACCGGCGGCGCACCCTGTTTGCGGGGTCGGTGCTTTACGTGAAACCGGCGTCGTTCGAGGAACGCACGCGCTACGGGTATTACGATCTCGTCGCCGTCATGCAGCGGCTTCGCGCGCCGGGCGGGTGCCCGTGGGACCGCGAGCAGACACACGAGAGCTTAAAAGGCGATCTCATCGAGGAATGTTATGAGCTGAACGATGCGATCGACGAACAGGACGACGCGCATATCATGGAGGAGCTCGGCGACGTGCTGATGGACGTTGTGTTCCATTCGGTCATCGCGGACGAGCAGGGACGGTTCAACGAGAACGACGTCGCGGACGGCATCGTGAAAAAACTCGTGTACCGCCATCCGCACGTGTTCGGCTCGGAGAAAGCGGAATCGAGCGCGGACGTGCTGAAACGCTGGGACGAGCTCAAGCAGAAGGAAAAGAATCAGAAGACGCAGAAGGAGGTCTTGTGCGCGGTACCGAAACGCTTCCCGGCGCTGATGCGAAGCGCAAAGGTGCAAAAGCGCGCGCGCAAGGTCGGCTTCGACTGGAACGACGCGTCCGAAGCCCTGCCCAAGGTCAGCGAGGAGCTCGACGAGCTGAAAGCCGCCATGCAGGGCGACGGGAACCTTTCGGAGGAGGCGGGGGATCTTCTGTTCGCGGTCGTCAATGTCGTCCGGCTTCTGGGGCTCGACTGCGAACAGATCCTGCACGACGCCACCGACAAGTTCATCGCGCGGTTCGGACGAATGGAGGAGCTTGCGGCAGCGGACGGGAAAGCGTTGAAGGATCTTCCGCTTTCCGAGCAGGACAAGTACTGGGAAAAGGCTAAAAAATCCCTGTTTTACGAGTAAAAAAAGCAAATTGGGGCTTGACGAACGGGAATTTGGTTGGTACAATAGGCACTGCTTGTCACGAGCATTATCACTTTTGAAAATCATTTACGGAGGAATAAACATGAACAAGACTGAACTCATTGCGGCAGTTGCAGAGAAGAGCGAACTGTCCAAGAAGGACGCAGAGAAGGCCGTCAACGCGGTTGTTACCACCATCGTCGAAGCGCTCAAGGCGAACGAGAAGGTTTCCGTCGTCGGTTTCGGCTCTTTTGAGACCAAGACCCGTCCGGCACGCAAGGGCCACAACCCGGCAACCGGCAAGGAGATCGAGATCGCTGCGACCAAGGCGGCGGCGTTCAAAGCAGGCAAAGCTCTGAAGGACGCTCTCAACTAATCGAAACGATACACAAAAAGGATCGCGGCACAGCGATCCTTTTTATTGTATCCGAAAACCCCGCCATAGTGGCGGGGTTCCGTAGAGGTTTACCGG
>CAMYWS010000121.1 GCA_947302865.1 uncultured Clostridia bacterium | reverse complement strand
CTCTGCAAGACTGGCAGCAGACGCCCGACAGCCCGGAAGCGCTTGCCGCGATCCCGATGCTGAAGCTTTCCGATCTTGCAGACAAGCCGGAAGCGCTCGTCATGCGCGAAACAAAGCGCGGGGACGTCACGGTTCTTGAGCATACGGTCGGAAGCGGGCTTGCGTTTTTCCACGCCGATTTCCGGATCAGTGAGCTTACAATGGAGGAGCTTCCGGCGTTCTCGGTCCTGACGAACGTGCTCGGCGCGTTCGCAACGGAACGGCATACCCGTGCGGAACTGCCGCTTGCGATCAAGAATACGATCGGCCGGCTCAATTTCTCGCCTTCGTTCTTTGCGGGAACGGCGCCGGATACCTGTCGCGTGCTGTTTACCGCTTCGGTCGCCTGCCTTTCGGAACAGGCGGAAAACGCAGCGGAGCTGTTGAAAGAGATCCTCACCGAAACGCGCTTTGACGACCTCGATCTCCTGCGGGACATTCTCCGGCAGGCGGCGGTCGGCGCAAGGATGTCTCTGCCTGCGCAGGGACACCGCTACGGCGCGATGCGCGTGGCGTCGTACTGCACGGCGCAGGGACTTGCCAACGAGTGCGTAGGCGGCGTGAGCTTCATGCAATGGGTGAATCGTACGCTGGAAGCGGGCGACGACGCGCTGAAAGAACTGCTGAATACCATGCAGAACGTGCTGAAGCGTCTGGTAACGAAGGAGCGTCTGACCGTTTCACGAGCGGAAGCGACGCCGGACGCGGCAATCGACGCGCTGATCGCCGCGATCCCGTCCGACGGCGTCGAACCGGCAGAAGAGGCGCGGTATCAGCCCTCCGGCAGCAGGCAGGAGGGGATCGTGATCCCCGCACAGGTCGGCTTTGCCGCAACGGGAACCAACCTGCAGCTGCATGATCGCGTCTATACCGGCAGCATTCCCGTGCTTTCCGGTCTGCTTTCGTTCAGTTATCTCTGGAGTGAGATCCGCGTGAAAGGCGGCGCATACGGATGCGGCTTCAACGGACGCGATAACGGGGAACTGTTCTTCTACACCTACCGCGATCCGCAGCCCGGCCGATCGCTGGACGTGATCGCGGAATCTGCGAACTTTGTACGCACGTTCCTCGCGGACGATCCGGACCTGACCGGCTTCATACTGAGCGCGGTTTCGACGGTGGATCCGCTGCGTACGGCGGAGGAGAAGATGACGGCTGCCAAGACGCGCTTCTTCCGCGGGATCACCGAGGATCAGATGATCGAGCGTTACCGAAAGCTGATCGGAACGACGAAGGAGGACCTTCTCGCACTCTGCGACGCGCTTTCGGAAATCGTTTCCGACAACGCCGTCTGCGTGATCGCGGGCGCGTCTGCGCTCGACGCGTGCGGCGGGAAGATCAGGGAACGCGTCACCGTCTGAACGGTATGACAGGGGGAGTCTGAGAACCATGAAACGATCGGAGATCAACAAAGCGCTGCGAGAAATGGAACAGATGTGCGTTCGGGAGCACTGCTATCTTCCGCCGTTCTGTCATTTCACGCCGGAACAATGGGAAACGGCATCACATGAATACGACGAGGTCCGCGACTGCATGCTGGGTTGGGACATCACCGACTACGGGCTCGGCGACTTTGACCGGATCGGCATGTCGCTCATTACCATCCGCAACGGCAACCGCGCGATGGCGGAAAAATATCCGAAGGCGTACGCGGAAAAGCTCCTCTATATGAAGGAGGGGCAGTACGGTCCGAACCATTTCCATTGGTTCAAGACGGAGGACATCATCAACCGCGGCGGCGGCAATATCCTCATCCGGGTCTACAATTCGCATCCGGACGAATCCGTGGATTATGAAAGCGACGTGACCGTGCATACCGACGGACGCACCTATACCGTTCCGGCAGGCACGCAGGTCCGTCTCACGCCCGGCGAAAGCATCCATCTTCCGCGGCGCGTATACCACGATTTCAGCGTGGAGGAGGGGACCGGAAACGTCCTTTTGGGCGAGGTCAGTCAATGCAACGACGACAATACGGACAACCGCTTCGATCCGCCGATCGGCAGGTTTCCCACGATCGAGGAGGACGAGCCGCCGTACCGGCTGCTCTGCAGCGAGTATCCGGGCGCGAAGGACGGGCCGGCTCAATAAGAGAATATATTTGCAGCGCTAATTTACTTTCAGGCACATCCGGTATTGACGAACCGTACTGCGTGTGTTACAATCCAAATTGCGTAAATCTTAAAGAAAGCGAGGTAAAACATTCATGCGCATGACTAGAAACGAAAACAAAACAGAATATCGCATGATGACCTCGGTTTCTGCCCTTTAATCCGGACAGGATCATATTTGATTATATGCCGTGGCGTCACCGTCACGGTTTTTTGTTTGCCTTTCAGGTCTCCGTGCGATATCCGAAACAGGAATACGTATAAAAGGGGACATTATCATGAAACAAAAAGAAACGCTCGGCAAGCGTATTGCCATGTTGAGAAAAGAAAAGGGGCTCACCCAGAAGCAGCTGTCCGAAAAGCTCGGCGTTTCCGCACAAGCGGTCAGCAAGTGGGAAAACGACATCAACTGCCCGGACATTGCGCTGCTTCCCCTGCTCAGCAGAATTTTGAACGTGACGGTCGATGTGCTTTTAGGCTGCGATCAGGCCATCCGTCATACGTTGCGGTGAAGAAAGTACAAAAGCATGATGGAAGAAAGAGGATAAACCTATGATCGAAATCAAAGAAGCAACAATGGAAGACGTCAAAAACGTTCAGCGCCTTTGGGCGGACGGAGACGTCATGCAATATGTCGGTTTCCCGGAAGGGCTTTTTGAAACGGAAGAAAACATACGGGAGATGATTCAAAGAACCGCCGCCGCAAGACCGCAGAGGAACTATTATGCCATTTATGAGGACGGCGTTTACTGCGGCGAAACATTCTATGCGATCGACAGCGAAACGGAGAGCGCGTCCCTGGACATCAAGCTGTTCGCCTTTGCGCGCGGCCGCGGGATCGCGACGAAAGCGCTTTCGTTTGCAATGACGGAAGCGTTCAAAAACGGCGCAAAAACCGTCTGGGTCGATCCGGATCCCGAAAACGCGAAGGCGCTCGCGCTGTATGAAAGACTCGGTTTTGAAAAGAAGCCGATGCCGGCGCACGTCGTCGCCATGGGCGAGGATTGGGAAAAATATGTCTATATGGAAAATACTTATCAGAATTTTAAGGAGATTAAAACTATGGAACAGATTACTTTAAGACCGATCACAGATGAAAACCGCGAGGCGGTGCTGGCGCTTTCCGTGCGCGAGGATCAGCCGTTCGTCGCGTCGAACAAGGTGTCGCTCAAACAGGCCGACGAGGCGAACGCAGAAGAACCCGGCGTCGCGCGGCCGTTTGCGATCTATGCGGACGAGAAGCTTGTCGGGTTCTGCATGTTTGCATTCGATCCGGAGGATGAGGACGAGGAGGACCGCTACTGGCTCTGGCGCTTCATGATCGACCAAAACGAGCAGGGCAAGGGCTACGGACAGGCGGCGCTCGATGAGATCATCAAGTACTTCAAAAAGAACGGCGCGGATCGGCTCTATCTTTCCACCGAGCCGGAGAACGAGCGCGGACTGCACGTCTACCACAAAGCCGGATTCCGTGAGACCGGCGTCATCAGCGACGGCGAAGCGGTTCTGATGCGGATGCTGAAAGGCCCGAACAAGACGATCAAGGATTTCGGGAGAATCGATGTGGACGGACGCTTGCACATCAAAGGAAAGAAAGGCTACGGCGTAAGCATTGCGATCACCGACGACGGCGGCGATATCGTGACATACTGCGCCGGCAGCGGCAGATACGGCGAGGATTTCCGGGTCAATCCCGACATGCTGTTCCAGGCGGGCTCGGTCAGTAAGCCGATGTTTGCGATCACGCTTCTGCGCTTCGTTGACAAGGGCAAGATCGACCTCGACGCGGATATCTCGGGCGTCGTGCCGGAGTTTGTCAAAAAAGGACCGCTGACGTTTGCAGCACTGTTAAGTCATACGGCGGGATATAACGTGCACGGCTTCCCGGGCTACCCCGCGAATCACGCGCCGCTGTCGCTTGAGGACGTGCTGAGCGGCAAGGGCAATACCCCGAAGCTTCGCCGTATCAAGCCCTACGGTATGCAGCATGAATACTCCGGCGGCGGCATCACGCTTGCGCAGCTTGCCTTTGAGCGCATCACGGGCATGACGCTTCGCGACGCGTTCCAAAAGGAAGTCGCGGAACCGCTGGGTTTGAAGCGTACGGGCTTCTTCCAACCGCTTGACGAGGAGCTTCTTGCGAACGCGGCGTTCGGCGGACGGCTTGCTTATAAGGAAGACGCAGCGCACGGCTATCACTACTATCCCGAGCACGCGGCGGCGGGTCTCTGGACCACGCCGACCGAGCTTACGAAGATCGGTCTTGCGCTTTCGAGAAGCTACCGCAGAGGCGGGTTCCTCAAAAAGAAGACCGCGCGGCGCATGCTCACGCCGGTCATGGAAAACTACGGGCTCTGCATCAACAATTTCCGCGGCGATATCGGCGAACACGGCGGCTGGAACGAGGGATTCATTACGGAATGGATGTTCTCGCTCGATAAGGATCTGTGCGTGGCGAGCATGACGAACCGCTCCAACGACAAGATCGACTGGGCGCAGACGTACGTCGCATTGGAGCTCTATCAGACCGTTGAGGCGGACATGAACGAGGATCTGTGCAAGCGCGGCCGGAAGTCCTTCTGCGGAAGATATGAACAGAACGATCCGGACTTCCGTCTCGACGAAGTCTATATGGAAGACGGAACGCTGTTCGCACAGGTCATCACCGAAGAAGGCGAAAAGGTCTATGAGCTCTATCCCATCGGCAAAAAGACGTTCGGAAGGAAGGGCGGCTTTGCGAAGATCGAGTTCGGCGACAACTGCCT
>CAMYWS010000120.1 GCA_947302865.1 uncultured Clostridia bacterium | reverse complement strand
ACAGAGAAGAAAGAGGTACGGAACGGGAAACGCCGCAACCAAACGGCGCAAAGCGCGGTATTCCGTATAAAGGGACTCTTTGCAAGACGGGGAAAACGTGTTATACTGAAAGATATGAAAACGGAGCGCGGGGAAAACAAACGGACGCTGAGCAAACGTCTTGCATGGATCCTTTCGGGGATCGTGCTGGGCGGTTCGCTGCTGATCGCCGTCGTTTCGATCGTGCGCGGGCACAGGACCGTGATCGACCTCGAAAACTACGTGAACGTCGGCACAGACGCGGGCGGAAATCCCGCGGTGCTTCTGGACGTCGACGCGATCCTGAACGATTACCGGCTTCCGAACCCGAACCGTCCCGGCGTGAACGCTTCGGACTATCCGGAGGTTTACGCGCTCTGCACGGCAAGGATGCTGTTAAGACCCATCGACGAGGACCACATGCGGGTGACAATCGACGCGGACACGGAAACGCTCGCTCGGTACGGCATCACGTTCCGGGCGACGACGTGGGATCAGCAGATCAGGGGCTTTGTGGCAGGCGCGACGCCGACGCCCGTGCCGATCCCGCAGGAGGAGAGCGAGACAGCGCCCGCAACGCCGGCGCCCGAAGAGCCGGACGGCTACCTCGATTCGCTCCTGGACAGCAGCGGAAACGGGCTGAATCTGCGGTCGGTCTGCGAAGCGGTGCAAAGCGAACGCGATTTGTTGTGTAAAGAGATATTCGGAAACAATTATGACACAACTAAGACACAAGTCGCGTTTATAGTATATACAGAGGGACGGCACAGAAATCTGTACCGCGCGAGCTATACGGCAACCTACCGCCCGGAGGACGGCACGGAGCCGGTCGTGATCTGGTTCACGGTCGACGTGTACGACCTGTACCGCGCGGAGGGCAGGATCGCCTACGGCGGCGTCGACGTATCGCTTTGCGACACCGAAGAGGAGAGCAAGCACCTGCCGGGCAGCGGTACGGCGACAAAGCTTTCGGGCGGCGGCGTGCGCGTCAACGGGAAGAACGGGTTTGACCTGAACGGATTCGTCCGGTTTCCCGACTGCCCGACAAGCTACCGGCTGGCAAACGGCGTCTACTGGTCGCCGACCTACGACGCGCTGGACGAGGACATGATCTGGAAACTGACCGCGGTCGACGGACACTCGCTTGCGAACCTTCTGCGCTATGCGCGAAAGGAGATCTACGCCCGCTATTACACGGCGTTCGATCCGAAAACGGAGCGCGAGTTCTATGAGCATTACAGCGCGTGCGACTGGTATGAACCGCGGAACCCCGATCTTCTGGGGCTGATGACGGAAACGGAGCGGAACAATATCCGGCTTCTGCGCGAGATCCAATCTTTGATCGAAAAATAAGGAGAACCGTATGAAAACCATTCGAACCATTCTTGCAACCTTCGGCGTAACGTCCCTGCTTTACGGACTGTTCGCGCTGATCGCGATGCGGCTGAACCCGGCGTTCACCGGACGGTCGATCTATCAGCTGTTCCGCGATACGGGCTTTGTCGCGCTGGTGATCGGCATCGGCTGCGTCCTCTCGTTCGTCATCATGACGATCGCGATCGTATCGTTCCGCGACGAAGGCACGCGCAAAAAGCACGAGACCGCGGAGGACGACCTGTTCGACGATTTCCTCGAGGAGGAGACCGTTCCGGAGGAGCGCGCGGAAGAGGCGGACGAGAGCTGGTCGCCGGAGATCAAGCGGAAGCAGCGCAAAGCGCTGCGGCACGCGGAGCCGGAATCGGAGCCGGACCTGTTCGCGGAGGACGACGAAGAGCAGATCCCCGTGCGCGGGGACCGCGAGGATGAAGAGATCCCCGTGCGCAAGGACGGACCCGCGCGTGACGAACAGGTTCCCGCACGCGACGACGAGGGCGTGTACGAGGGCTTTACGGGGATCCGCCGCACGGCGCCGGATGAACCCGATCCGCCCGAGCTCATCGTGACACAGGAAGCGCCCGCGCGCGCCGCGACCAAGCGGTGCATCTACTGCGGAGAGACGATCGACGCCGATTCCGCGTTCTGCATCTACTGCGGCAAGCGCGTATAAAGGAGGGACGGAACATGACGAATGCTTCGATTCGCAGACTGATCGGCGGCCTCGGAACCGCCCTGGTCTTTCTGATCTGCGCCGTCGTGATCGGCGCGCACTTTCTGACCGGACGCAGCCTTCAGCGCATTGACGTTTCCGAATATGTGACCGTGAAAAGCGACGGCGCGGGCGGCTATACGGCTGCGCTCGACGTCGATCGGATGATCACGAAGGAACGCCTGCACAATCCGACGGAAACGGAAAAGTCGGAGTATCCCGAGATCGCGGCGCTCAAAGGACTTGCCATCCGCGTGACGCAGCGCGGAGACGGGTACGAGCTTGAGACGGTCACAAGCGGGGAGGACCCGACCGCGCTTCTGAAACAGCACGGGATCCGGCTCATCAATACGAAATGGTCGCTGAGCAGCGCGGAGATCGCCGCCGCCGCGGGACAGAGACCCGCGCAGTCGGTGTCGCTGGATTTTTCGAACTACGTCCGCACGAAGCGCCTGGATTCGGGCGATTACGGCGCCGCGGTGGATATCCGGGGCATGCTGCGCGACGCGGGCATCGAATCCGACGCCGATCCCGATACGAACGTCGGCGCGCGCGCGCTGAGAAGTCTTGACGTATCGTGCGGGAAGACGGACAAGGGCTACCGGCTGCAGACCACGAGCACGCTCCCGACGGTCATGGAGGACCTCGCGGCCGCGGGGATCAAGATCACAAACACGCAATGGACGTGGAGCAATGCGGAGATGGAAAAGCACGCCGGTACGGTGACGCCGCCCGACGCGCCCAGAACGCCCGCGCCGGAAACGCCCGCGCCGGAAACGCCCGCGCCCGCAACGCCGGAAGCGGAGGGATCGGCAGCGCCGACGACGCCGTCCGGGACGTTCAACGACACGCCGGACCGGACGCCGGAACCCAGCGCCGCGACGCCCGCGCGCAATCCGAACGCGATCACGACGCTGTACGGCTTCGATCAGACCGAGCTCAGAAAGACGATCCGCGCCGCGAAGGAACAGAAATACGGCAGCAGCATGGAGTCCAGCGAGGTCAAGTATAACTACTTCGCCGTCGGGAACGACAACGCGCCGTACGGCAACGTGTTCCGCCTTGTCTACGTGATCACGACCTCACAGGGTACGGAATACCTCGTTGCGGACGTATACGACGTCGAGCTGGAGACCGGCTACAAGACGAGCGACGTCAAGCTGACCGTGAAGGATGGCCGCACCGCCGCGAGGAGCACCGACGACCTCAAGGATTACACGGTCTATACGCTGAACGAGGGCAGCATGGTGTTCCTGGAGAACAAGGACAAGAGCCCGTTCGACAAGAACGGTCTCGTCAAGGCGAAGAGCATCGAGGAAGCGCTGACCTACGACGAGCTTTGGGACATCCCGACGACCGACGATTTCACGCTTCTGCGGCTTCTGGGCTATGCGCGGAACGAGATGTTTGCCCGCGGCGGGCACAAGTTCGGCGATACGAGCACGTATACGAAGTATTACAAGCAGTTTTCCTGGTACAAGCCGACCGGAAAAGTCACGGCGGACCAGCTCGCGGAAATGTATCCCGCGACCAAGAAGAACATCACCACGATCAAGTTCCTCGAAAACCTGATCAAGGAAGGATGATCGTACAGAAACGAGCTGCGGGCGGATCCTCTTTTTTCGGGGGTCCGCCTTTTTTGACCGAAAAGCCGAAATCGGGGCTTTACAAACCGGAATGTTTCGGATATAATAACCCGGTAAATCGTTGATCGGGACGAGTAGCGTTTCTGAAACCCTCAGCGAGCCGCGTACGGTGCAAGGCGGCGGGAGAACGGGCGTGAAGATCACCCGGGAGTGAAACGGCGAAACCGCAGTAGCCGTTTTCGTATCCCCGCGTTAAGGGGCAATGAGCGGACAGGGGAGACTCTGTCAACTGAGGTGGTACCGCGGAATAACTTCGTCCTCAAACGGACGGAGTATTTTATTTTTGGAGGAAAGCATGTATAAAAAAGTAAGTACGGACATGGACTTCGTTTCCCGCGAAAAGGAGACGCTGGCGTTCTGGAAGGAGAACCGCGTTTTTGAACAGAGCGTGGAATGGCGCAAGGGCGCGCCTGCCTTTACGTTCTTTGACGGCCCGCCGACGGCAAACGGCAAGCCGCATATCGGGCACGTATTGACCCGCAGCATCAAGGACCTGATCCCGCGCTACAAGACCATGAAGGGCTTTGACGTCCTTCGCAAGGCGGGCTGGGATACGCACGGTCTTCCGGTCGAACTGGAGGTCGAAAAGTCGCTCGGGCTCGACGGCAAGGAGCAGATCGAGGCATACGGCGTCGAACCGTTCATTCAGGCGTGCAAGCAATCCGTGTGGAAGTACGAGTCCCAGTGGCGCGAGATGAGCGACCGCGTCGGGTTCTGGTGCGACATGGACAACCCGTACGTCACCTACAAGGACGACTATATCGAGTCCGAGTGGTGGGCGCTGAAGACGATCCACGAAAAGGGACTGCTCTATAAGGGGCACAAGATCGTCCCGTACTGCCCGCGCTGCGGCACGGCGCTTTCGAGCCACGAGGTCGCGCAGGGCTATCACGACGTCAAGGAGGTCTCCGCGATCGCGCGCTTCTATCTGAAGGACGGAAGCGGCACGGCGATCCTTGCGTGGACGACCACGCCGTGGACGCTGCCCTCGAACGTCGCGCTGTGCGTCAACGCGCACGAAACGTACTGTAAGGTCGTTTCCGAAGGCAAGACCTACATCATGGCGGAAGCGCTGGTCGGCTCCGTGCTCGGCGAGAACGCGGAGATCGTCGAGACGTTCTCCGGCGAATCGCTCGTCGGCACCGAATACGAGCCGCTGTTTGAGCT
>CAMYWS010000119.1 GCA_947302865.1 uncultured Clostridia bacterium | reverse complement strand
GCCGATCGGCGGTCGAAAAATTGACTACCGGCGGCTGAAGGGCCAAAAGGCCCCGCGTAGGCGCGCGTGTGTTTTTGACACGGTTTTTGAGCGGAAAAGAAAGGAGTTTGCCGATGGCAGCCGGATTTAACCCGAGAAGTGTATATAAAGACCTGATGGAACTGGCGAAAGTTTACGGCGTCGACCAGAACGCACTGTTCGTCGCGGCCGCGGCGCAGTATCAGACGCAGCAAGCGATCATTTCAAAAATCAAGCGAGAAATCGCGAAAGAGAAGACGCTCACGACGACCAAAAGTTACGTCGCTGATAAGGAAAACACGTACGTACACCCGCTGGTCAAGGAGCTGCCGAAGCACGCAGAAAGCGCGAACCGGACAGCTGCAACGCTGATCGACATCATCACAAAGATCGGGCACGCGCCGGAGGATCGCGGGCGTCTGGCCGAGTTCAACGAGCAGTATGACAGATCCGATCCTTGATTACTATCAGCGGATCAAGGACGGCCGGGAGACGGTCGGGCGCTGGAT
Organism: uncultured Clostridia bacterium; assembly: GCA_947302865.1. Next base: position 4,402 of record CAMYWS010000119.1, on the reverse strand, counting down.
CCGGCTATGGTACGAATACATCATCAAAGGGCTTGAAGACAAGCTCTTTTTTTATGACGCGAGGAAAGCGGAAAAGGCGATCCGCTTCATCGAAACGTTCTGCCGTCATCATGAAGGGCGGCTCGCGCCGGGGCTGATAAAACTCGAGCCGTGGCAGAAGGCGCTGATCGCGGTACTGTTCGGGATCGTCGACGAGACAGGAGCCCGGCAGTTTCGGGAAGCGGTCGTAGAAATCGGCAAAAAGCAGGGAAAAACACTGCTTGCCGCGGCGATCGCATGTTACATGATCTTCGCGGACGGAGAGTACGGCGCGCGCGTGTACTTCACAGCGACGAAGCTGGAGCAGGCGTCGCTCTGCTATAACGCCTTCTGGCAGATGGTCGCAAAAGAGCCGGAGCTGCTGCGGATCGCAAGGAAACGAAGATCGGACGTCTACGTCGAAAGCAGCAACTCGACGGCGCAGCCGGTCGCGTTCTCTGAACGAAGAACGGACGGCATAAACCCGCAGCTGGCAGTCGCTGACGAAGCGGCAAGCTGGCCGGGTAATAAAGGGATCAGATTCTACGAGAATTTGACGTCGGCGCGAGGCGCGCGACGTCAGCCGTTGGTTTTGGTGATCTCGACCGAGGGATACGAAACGGACGGGATCTGGGACGAGCTTCTGCGAAGAGCGCAGGCGATGATCCTCGGCAACAGCAAAGAGCGCCGTCTCGCGGCGTTCCTGTACTGCGTCGATGATCCGGACAAATGGAACGATCTCACGGAGCTGAAAAAAGCGATGCCGAACCTCGGCGTCAGCGTGAGCGTCGACTACATGATCGACGAGATCGCCGTCGCCGAGACGTCGATCACGAAGAAACAGGAATTTCTGCGAAAATACTGCTGCGTGCGTCAGGGCAAGGCGTCGGCGTGGCTGGAATACGAAGTCGTTGCGCGGGCGACCGGCGCGCCGCTGCGTTTTGAGGACTTCCGCGGCTGCTATTGCGTCGGAGGTATCGACCTCAGTCAGCGCGTCGACCTGACGAGTGCCTGTATCGTGATCGAGCGCGGCGGGCGGCTGTACGTGATCAGTCACTTCTGGATGCCTGCGGAACGGCTGCAGGAAGCGATCGAAGAAGACAAGGTCCCGTATGACGTCATGATCCAGCGCGGCTTCCTCTCCCTCTCCGGCGAGCATATCGTCGACTGGCATGACGTGTTCGACTGGTTTGACGCGCTCGTGAAGCGCTATCAGATCTATCCGCTGAAAATCGGGTACGACCGGTACAGCGCGACGGATCTGATCAACGCGCTGAAGCAGAGCGCGTTTCACGTCGACGACGTATGGCAAGGTACGAACCTGACGCCGGTCATACAGGAAACGGAAGGCGCGCTGAAGGACGGGCGGATCGACATCGGCGACAACGCGCTGCTGCAAGCGCATCTATTGAACATGGGCTTGAAAACGGACATCGAGACGAACCGGGTCAAGCCGACGAAGATCACGCGCAGGGCGCGCATCGACGGTGGCGCGGCGCTGCTTGACGCGATGACGATGCGGTCGAAGTACGGAGCAGAGATCGGCGAAAGACTAAGAAATCGAGGTAAATGATGGCGGGACTTTTTGACAAGATCTTCGGGCGGTGGAAGAAACCGCCGCAGGGCAGATATCAGGGCGGCTATCGCATGCTGACAGGCCGCGAAGCGAGCTTCCGGTCGTTCGACGCGCATATTTATGAAGCGCAGCTCGTCCGCGAATGTATCGACGCAATCGCGCGGCATGCGGCGAAGCTGCAGCCGGTGTTCAAAGGTGCGGCGCAGCCGGTAACCGTGAACGCGCTGAAAAGATCGCCGAACAGTATCTATACATGGTCGCAGTTCTTATACCGGGCGGCAACGATATTGTACGCGGAAACAAACCTGATAATCGTCCCGATCCTGAATCAAAAGGGCGAGACGGTCGGGCTCTGGCCGCTGCTGCCGAGCCGGTGCGAGATCGTCACATACGCGAACGAACCGTGGCTCCGGTATAAATTCCACTGGGGAGAGTGGGCGGCGATCGAGCTGAACCGCGTCGGGATCCTGACGCGCTTCCAGTATGAGGACGACCTAAAGGGCAGCGGAAACGAAGCGCTGCGGCCGACGCTGGACCTGATCTCGATCGAAAATCAAGGGATCAAGGCAGGCGTCAAAAACGGCGCGGCTTATCGCTTCATGGCGAAGTTGATCAATTGGTCATCGGACGAGGACCTCGCGAACGAACGAAAACGCTTCTCGGAGCTGAACTTCTCGGCGGACGCAGATGCGGGCGGCGTGCTGCTCTGGCCGAACACAATGGAAGACGTGAAGCAGCTCGACGCAAAGCCGTTCGTCGCGGACGCGGAGACGCTGAAGGTCATCCGGGACGGCTGCTTCGAATTTTTCGGAGTAAACGAAGCCGTGCTCAAAAACGAGGCGTACGGTGACGCGTGGAGCGCGTTCTACGAAGGGTGTATCGAATGGTTTTCAGTCCAGTGTTCTGACGTAATTTGCGCAATGCTTTTCTCGCCGCGAGAGCGTACGCAGGGCGCGGAGTTCATGCTTACGAGCAACCGGCTGCAGTACATGACAAACAACGACAAGCTGCAGGTCAGCGCACAGATGATGGACCGCGGGCTCATGACGCGGAACGAAATCAGGCAGATATGGAATCTGCCGCCGGTTGACGGCGGCGATCAGATGCTGATCCGGGCGGAATATGTCAACATGACGGAAAGGACAGAGAATGAAAACGATTGAACAGAGAATCGCTGAGGGCCGCGAATATCGGGCGTTCGAGCCGGTGTTCCCGGAAGGTCAGAAGATCGTCGAGGGCTACGCGAGCATCTTTGACGAACCGTTCCTGCTCTGGGAAGAAGACGGCATCAAATTTTATGAGCAGGTAGACCGTCACGCGTTTGATAACACGGACCTGCGCGACGTGATCATGCAGTACGATCACGAAGGCCGCGTATACGCGCGCGGCGGCAACGGCACGCTGGAAGTGCAGCCGGACGACAAAGGCCTGCACATCCGGGCGGAGCTCGGCGGAACGGCGCTCGGCGCGGAGATCTACAACGAGATCGCCGGGCGGTACACGACGAAAATGAGCATCGGCTTCCGGGTCCGCAAGGACAAGCGGGAGATCGAAGAGAACCAGGAAACAGGAGAAGTCCGCGTACTGCGGACGATCCTTGAAATAAGTCGCCTGTACGACGTCAGTGCAGTCTCGCTGCCTGCGAACGAGGCGACCAGCATCACGGCGCGAAAGTACGTTGACGGATTGATCAACGAAGTGCGTCAGGAGCTCGACGCGAGACGGAGAGCGCGCAGGGTGCAGAAGATCCGAATTTATGCGGAGGTATGACATGGAAGAACTGAAAAAAAGAACCGACGCGGAGCTGTACGAGCGCCGCGGGGTGCTGGCGGCGGAAGCGGAGAAGCCGGACGCGGACCTCGACGCGATCGAGACCGAGATGAAGGCGATCAACGCGGAGCTGGAACAGCGCCGGGCGGCAAAACAGGCGGAAGAAGACGCGCTGCGCGCCGCAGAAGAAGACCGCAAAGCCGAGGAAGCGAAGCGCGCGGAAATGAGAAAGCTCGTTGCGGAAGGCGCGGGCGAACCGATCAAAATCTTTACCGAAGAAAGGAAACAGAACAAGATGGATCTGAAAGAAATCCGTAAATCGCCTGCCTACGTTGACGCGTGGGTCAAAGGCATCAAAACCGACAACTACACCGAATGTCGCAAGCTGCTGACCGAGAACGCACTCGACGCGAACATCGCAGAAGGCGACGGCATCGTGCCGGTCCCGGCATACGTCGAAGACCGCATCCGTGCGCTCTTTGCGGACAACAGTCTGCTGAACAGAGTACGCCGCACTTTCTACCGCGGCAACCTGAAGGTCGGCTTCGAAGTGAGCTCGACCGGCGCGGTCACGCACGCAGAAGGAGCCGCAGCGATTGATGACGAGCAGCTGATCATCGGCGTCGTCGAAATGATCCCGGGCATGCTGAAGAAGAGCATCGCGATCTCTGACGAAGTGATCGACATGCGCGGTCAGGAGTTCCTTGACTTCGTCTTTGATGAGTTCATCAACAAGATCGAAGCTGTGCTCGTGGCAGGGCTGATCAGCATCCTCGCAACGGCACCGACAACGTCGACGACCACCGAGGTCGGAGTTCCGGAGATCGAAGCAAGCGTCGTGACGCTCGACATCGTCGCGCAAATGCTCGCGGAGATGAAGGGAACGAACGCGAACCCGATCCTGATCATGAACCGCGGCACGTACGCAGCGTTCAGAAGCGCGCAGCTCAACGCCAACTATGCCGTGGATCCGTTTGAGGGATGCGAGATCTTCTACTCGAACGATCTTCCGTCCGTCGCAGACGCGACGACGAGTGA
>CAMYWS010000118.1 GCA_947302865.1 uncultured Clostridia bacterium | reverse complement strand
CCAGGATGACGTGATCGTGCTCGTCGATCGGCTCGATCTGTTTCGGACCGCCGAAGCGGCTTCCCATGCCCGCCGCCATGATCAAAAGAATCGGTTTTTTCATAAACATTCTCCCTTCTGTATTTCTGTTATACCTGTTCGTCACGGATCGTGACGAGAAATTTTTCCTTGAGCCCGATCGGCTTGTAGCTCGTTTTGGAATAGCGAAGTCCCGGATCGCCGCCGTCGTCCTCGCGGTTCAGATACTTCACGTCCGGAAAGCTTTTCACGAACGCCTGCGCCATTGCGGGATACGCGCCGGGCACGTCCGGCATCGCCTTTTCGACGTGTTCGAAGAGCATATCGTCCTTCTGTTCGCCGATCGCCAGCGCGACGACCGCGCCGCCCGTCCTCAAAGCGACCGCCGTCTGTCCGAGCGTTTCACGGTGGATCAGAAGGTCCTTTGCGCCGTTCCACTCATTTTCTTCGAGCATGGAAAACTCCGGGTGCTTTTCCCGGAAGCGTTCCAGAAAGCCGAGGCACGCCCGCTCGTCCGCTTCTCCCGAAACAACGACCGCTTCCGCGTCCGGATGCTCGCGATAAAAACGGTTCACGTGGTTCTTCTGCCCGTGATACGCCTTTCCCGCAAATGTGCGGAAGCTCTCCGCGTCGTAGATATAGTCCGCCCAGTCGCGGATGCTCTCCGCCTGCATGCGGTCTCCGTAATGCGATTTCAGAAGCGGCATCTGGCAGTCCGGCACGACGCAGTATTTGAGCGGGATCCCGCGCGCTTTCGCGTCCGCCTCGTTCGCCCGGCACGACGCCGCAAAGTCCCCCGCGCCCAAAGGCACGGTATAGCATTCGCCGTATGCGCCGTAGTTTGCGCGGATGCAGAGCATGCCCTCCACGATCGCGTAATACGATTCATAGATATCGCGCCATTGATAGACGGCGCCGATCGTGTTGTCGCAAATGCCGCACGCGAAGATCTCAAAGTACGGCGTCAGCGCCGAAATATTCTCACCGGTGATCCGTTCGTATTCGATCATAATAGACTCCTGTTTTTCAGTATATCATATTTTTTGAATTTGTGAAGACCGAAAACATTGACGAAACGGAAAATACCGTGTAGAATAGCCGGGTATGGAACAGAAAAACAGATTCAAACTGGTCGCGTTCGATCTGGACGGAACGATCTGCAATACGCTTTCGGATATCGCGTCGTCGCTGAACCGCGCGCTTAAAGCGCTCGGTTTTTCGACCTATTCGGACGAAGGCGTTTCCGGTCTCATCGGAAAGAGCATCGTCTATATGTGTAAAAACGCCGTGCCGCAGGACCGCTTTGAAGCGTGGACCGACGTGCGCGACGGCTTTCTTTCGGACTATGCCGAGCATCTGTGCGACACGACCGTGCCGTACCCGGAGATGCCCGAACTGCTGCGCGCGCTCCGTCGCCGCGGCGTCACGCTTGCCGTCGTCACCAACAAGCCCGACCCGCACGCAAACAAGATGATCCGAACGCTCTTCCCCGAAGACGGGCTTTTTGCCCGCGTGCAGGGACAGTGCGCGGACTATCCCGTAAAGCCCGACCCGACGATGCTTGACGTCGTGCGCGAAAGTCTCGGCTTTACGCGGGAGGAATCGCTTTACCTCGGCGACATGGACGTCGACCTGCAGTTTGCGAAAAACGCCGGTCTGAAATGCGTCGGCTGCGGCTGGGGCTATCGCGGCGAAGCGTTTCTCAAAGAAGCCGGCGCGGAGCATGTGATCTCGCATCCGCTGCAGCTTCTCGATATCATCGATACGCTGTAAAAGCGATACAAAAAGGAGCCGGACCGGCTCCTTTTTTTGATCCTCTCAATATTATTTCTTTTTGTAGATCATCGTGACGCTGTCCGTAACGATATAGAGTATATCGCCTTCGATCCTGTAGTTTGCCGGATCGCCGTCCACGATGAGCTGCGTATCGTTGATCTCATAGGTGAACGCCTGCGCATCCTCCTGCTCGCCTGTCAAGTAGACCAGCCGGCCTGTGCCGTCGGCATTGAATTCGAAGATCATGAACATGCCGACTGTTTTCATCAGCTCGATGGCTGCCTTGTTCTCTTCCTCCTCGGCGTCGTCCAGCACCCAGGTGCCGACGATCGCCCTTGCCGGGTCGGTCAGCGCGTCGCTGATGACCAGCAGCATGCCCAATGCCGGGACCGTTACGTCACCGCTCAGTTTTTCGGCGGGCTGTACCGTGACGGCGTCGCCGTTGATCAGCACGCCCCAGCTGCCTTCCGGCAGCGTATAACCGATCTCCGCGTCATGCGGGTTGATGACCGCGATCGCTGCGGTCTCGCCTTCCAGTGTGTACGTTGCGACGATCGAAGCGTCCTCGAGCACCTCGCAGCTCACGTCCGCACCGCGCAGGAACGACCATGCCTTGCGGATTTCGATCAGGCCTTTGTACCAGTCGCGCGTGGACGCGACGAGACTGCCGGGTACGAGCGCATCCCAGTCGATGTTGTTGACTGCGTCGGAAGATGCGTAGCTGTTATGATCGCCGCCCTTGGTGCGCAGCATTTCATCGCCCGCAAGCCAGAACGGCGTGCCCTTGCTGATCATGACGATCGCGGCGCCGAGGCGGACCATTGCCGCCTTCTGCTCGTCTGTCGCGTCCGGATTGGACTTTGCGAGTTTATCCCACAGCGTATGGTTGTCGTGCGAAGTCATGTAGTTGATGAGCATGGCGTCGTCGACCTTGAACTTTTTGGAACCGCCCGTGCCTCCCGTGATGCCGAACGCCACGTCGTTCGCTCTGCCCTTTGCGGCGTCGCCGCTGATGTAGCCCGGATCCTTCTCATTGAACACGCTGCCCTTCAAGCCGTCGCGGATCGCGTCGTTGAACACCGCGATGCTGCCCGCCGCGCCTTCGCTCGCCTTGACCTTATAGATGTTCTTCTGGATCGCCTGCAGGTTCTCGTTCAGCGTGGACGTGCCGCCGGTCCAGCCCTCGCCGTAGATGATCGCCTTCGGGTTAATCGCATGGACCGCCTGCTCGATCAGCTGCATTGTTTCGACGTCGTGCAGACCCATCAGGTCGAAGCGGAAGCCGTCGATGTGGTACTCGGTCGCCCAGTAAGTCACGGAATCGACCATGAACTTGCGGAACATCGCGCGGTCGGACGCGGTCTCGTTGCCGCATCCGCTGCCGTTGGAATTGTCGCCGTTCGGCAGATAGCGGTAGTAGTAATACGGAACGATCTTGTTGAAGTTCGCGTTGCCCTCATAGGTGTGGTTGTACACAACGTCCATGACGATTGCAAGGTCGTTGTCGTGCAGCGCCTGCACCATCTGTTTGAACTCGTTGATACGGACCTCGCCGTGGTACGGGTCGGTGGAATAGCTGCCCTCGGGCACGTTGTAGTTCTTCGGGTCGTAGCCCCAGTTGAACTGCGCCTTGTCGCTGTCCTCCTTGACGGTCGCGTAGTCGTAGACCGGCTGCAGATGGATATGCGTCACGCCGAGATCAAGTATGTAATCCATGCCGACCGGCTCGCCCGACGCGTTCCTGAGCCCCGTTTCGGTGAACGCGAGGTACTTGCCCGGATACTTCGAATCCGCAATGCGGTTAGAGAAGTCGCGGACATGCACCTCCCAGATGATCGCATCCTGATACGTATCCAGGTCCTGATAATAGGTATCGCCGTCCCATCCCTCCGGGTCGGTGGAAGCGAGATCGATGACCATGCCGCGGTCGCCGTTGACGCCGAGCGCCTTCGCGTACGGGTCGGTCGTTTCCTGCGCGCCGAGCACCGTGGTGACGGTGTACGTATAGTATGTGCCGCTGCCGACCGGCTGATTGCTCACCCAGACGCCCTTTTCCGCCTTCTCCATATCGACCGAGCTGAACGCTTTGCCGCCGTTGCCCGCCTCATAGAGGTTCAGCACCACACGGCTCGCCGTCGGCGCCCATACCTTGAAGGTCGTCGTGCCGTCGGGCTGGATGATCGCGCCGAGGTCGTCGCCGTCATAGGTGTAGTTTGCAATGAAGTCTTCCGAATCGAAGATGCCCGTCGGGATCGCCGCCGTGCGCGTGTAGCCCTCGATCTCCACCTCGTACTCTCTGGAGATGTCGAGGTCTTCCTTGAGCTTGATCGTGCCCATCACGACCTCGTTGTTCAGGCTCGACAGACTGTCGATCTCAAGCTTGCGGTCGCCGTCGTATACCGCGACCTGATCGAGACTCGTGATCCGCATTGCCGGCGTGATGCTGTACTTGATCTCGTTCTTGCTGATGATGCCGACGTAATTTACTGCCTGTTTCTGCATAAGTGTCTTCCCGCCGTCGTTGCTGAAATAGATCTCCGCCTCGTTGCCGACCAGATAGACCGCGGTATCGCCGTCCATCTCGACAAAGCGGTCGCTGTCATAGACCTTGGTCGCGTCGCCCCAGGACGTGCCGCCCGCATCGGAGCAGTTGACGCGCACGATGAAGCCGACTTCCGTGACGTCCTTCGGCACGTTGATCATGCACTTTGCGCCGTATGCGCACGGATGCATTTCATAGCCGCGACCGTCCTTTCCCGGGAACCACATCCACATGTCGCTCGTCATGAAGTTGATCATGTCCGCTTTCCAGTAGACGGTCAGCTGATTCATGCCCTCCTCGCGCTCCAGGGTCCACTCGTTCGGATCGGGCGTGTAGCCCGTCGGTTCATCCGTTGAAGGTTCGTCCTGTTCTGCAGGGATCGGCGCGGGCGTATCCGTCTGCGCTTCCTGCGGCTCGTTTGCCGCCGGTTGTTTGCAGGCAAACAGTCCGAAGACCATCAGAAGTGCCAAAAAACATGCGATCCATCTCTTTTGCATCGTTTTTTCCTCCTTCTCGGCGTTGAATGCCGATATATAAATAGTATATCATATTGTTTCCGGACGGACAATACATTTTCCGATGTTTTCATATAAAAAA
>CAMYWS010000117.1 GCA_947302865.1 uncultured Clostridia bacterium | reverse complement strand
TGCATGGCGTTCGCCTCCTTTTCCTTATCATAACAGAAGCGCGGGACAAGTGCAACCTCATCCCGCGCCTTCGTTGGTTTATGTTCAGAACGCGATCAGCCAGATCGTCCGGCTCACGATGTGCAAAAGCAGATGACTAAGCATCGCGTATTGTATCCCGTATTTCCGGTACAGCCGTCCGAACACCACCCCGAACGCGCCGTTCAGCAGGAAGCAGCGAAGAAGAAGCGCCGGCGTGAGCGTGCCGAACGTCTGTGCCGTGGCGGGCAGATGTCCCGCGGCAAACAGCATCGCCGCCGCGAGATTCGCCGCGATCAGCACGCCGGTCGGAACGGTCTCCCTTTTGCGGAAGAACAGCTTCCAAACGAGGAATGCGACGAGGGTCATGCAGAAGAGCCGCAGCGTGACCTCCTCGATGATCCCGCCGTACAGAATCGATGCGATCCATGTGTCCGCTTCAAATGTGCCTGCGGCGGCATAGGACGCGCCGACCTCCGGGATCCATTTTCCGAACGTCCATGCGTCAAGGGAGAACATGATGCCGCACACGGCGGAAACGATCAGCGTGATGAAAAGCGGCTTCTTTTCGACCCGGAACGGGCGCATCAGCCCGATCTTATCGGACAGTATGTATCCGAAAAAGCCGCAGACGAGGGCGTAAAGAACGGTCTGCGCAACGGTGACCGCGGTCAGGACCGTCTCGCTTCCGACCTGTTCGATCGCCTGCCGAAGCTGCGCCGGATCAAGCAGCCTGAACGAATACCGCGCGGCAAAGTATCCGGCGGTGATCGCCGCGGGCAGCAGTGCGAGCGTGAACAGAAGCGCTCTCTTCGCTCTGCTCATTTCGCGTCGCCTCCCCAGGTCTCCACGCAGAAGCCCTTATGCCCGCACGCCGTGCAGGTCAGCTTTCGCGTTTTCGGCGTATGCGCCGCAAAGAACATCTCTTTGAACGTCGGCCGGAACACCTTATGGCATTGCGGACAGATGTAGGCGACGTGTTTGTAATAGTACCGGCTCAAAAAGATCGCGAACGGGATCGCAAGAGCCGCCCACAGTATGAAGACCCACCAAATTCCCTTGAAAGCCCAGAGCAGGATCCCGGCCGCCTGCAGCGCCACGACCGGCAGCGCGAGCAGGAGAAACAGCAGATACATGCGGCGCAGTTTCTTTTGATTTGTCATGATGCTCGCCATATCGCCGATGGATTCCACGGTAAAATGCCTGTCCGCTGCGACTGCCTTTCTGAGCTCCGCGATCTTTTCGAGCTTTGCGTCAAGCTCTCCGCGCTGCACTTTCAGCTCCTTTTCCTGCTGTTCTAACAACAGTTCGATGACGCTCCCGGGATTTTCTTCCCGAAGAAGCTGCCCGATGGTGTCGATGGACAGACCGATCTCGCGCAAGAAACAGATGACCTTCAGCATCCGGAGATCGCTGTCGTCATAGAGCCGCCGCCCGCCTTCGGAGAGCGCGCTCGGCGTCAGGATCCCGCGCGTATCATAATACTGGACGGTTCTGACCGTCACGCCGCAGAGCTTTGCCATTTCACCGGTTGTGTATTGCGACATGGCTTTCGCCTCCTTTCACCGTCGGTTTTACCACATGACGCAGCGTCACGAGCAATACCTTACGTCAGGTATTTTTTCAAGAATCCGCGAAGTTTTGGATTTTTTCCGTCTTTCGTACCTTTTATACGGAACCACGGCGGTTCGATACCCTTTACGGATATACCGAAACCGCCGCGTGATCAGATCATGATTGTCCGTCCGCGATGCGGATGCGGATATCGCCGGTAGTCGTCGTGATGTCGCATCTGCCGCCCGAACCGCCTTCCGGCACGGAGACGTCGCCCGTGGTTGTCTTTGTGACGAACGTCTTTCCGGTGCGCAGCGTACCCGTGATGTCGCCGGTGCTCGTCTGGATCCGTATCTCTTCCGCGTCGCTGTTTTCCAGCGTGACGTCCCCGGTGCTCCGCTCGATCAGGAAGGTTTCCGCGGTGACGCCGGAAAGCCGGATCTCGCCTGTACTGCCTTCGGAGCGCAGTTCCCTGCAGTCGAGGTTTTCCAGGATCGTTCTGCCGGTGCTCACGCCGATCGACACGTAGCTTCGGCAGGTCACGGACTGCATCCGGATCATGCCGGTCGTCACGGTACATTCGATCGCGTTTGCGGATACGCCGTCGAGGGAAATCTCTCCCGTATCGACCCGGATCGCCATAAGGTCGGCAGCGGACGCGGCACAGCGCACGTCGCCGGTACTGCCCGTAACGGAAACGCTGTTGAACCGGAACTCCTTCGGAAGATCGACGTTGCCCGTATGCGTTTCGATCACAAGCGTCTCATATGCGTCCTTCGGCAGATACACGGTCACGCTTTCGTTTTCAAAGGACAGATTGAACAGATTCTTCCATCCGTTCTGTTCCGCGGAGACGATCGAAAGCGTTCCGTTCTCCGCCGCGATCGTGCGCGTCGTCTTTTCGGACTCGCGGCACACGACGCTGCAGGTCCCGTCCTCCGACGGGGCAAACGCGATATCCGCCGTGTTCTCGTCGATCCGGATGTTTTTGAAATCCTCACCGACGGAAACCGTCCTCGTTTCCAGTTTCGAGGTTCCCAGAACCTGATAATTGAATCCTGCGGAGGCAAACGCGGCAAAGAAGATCGCCGAGCCCAGAACAACAAGAATGATCGCTATGATGATGAATGCTTTTTTCATTTTGTTTTCTCCCTTCCGACAAACAGTCTCTTGATCCCGTGAACGATCTTTTTGGCAAGCTTCGCCGTCCCGACGGTCGCCGCCTTACAGGCGAAGAACAGGAAGATCGAAAGCCCCAGAAGGACCAGCGCCGCGCCGATCGCGGCGAACGCGGGTATCGGCTGGTTTGTGATGAACAGGCCGACCGAACCGACAAGACACGCCAGCGCGCAGACCCAGAACACGATCTCGACCGCCCACAGGCAGATCACCAGCACCCACAGCACGACGTAGAAGACAAGGACCAGTACGAATGCGACGACCGACAGCGGGAACCACAGCGGAAAGCCGAGTACAAGCATCACGATCTCCCACGCGCGCATCTTGCGCTTCGGTCTGATCTTCTCCTTAACGATCTTCGTAAGCGGCGTCTCCGCTAAAATCTGTGACACGACCTCGTCGACCGGTCCGATCTCGTTTACCGCCTCCTCTTCGGAAAGTCCCTCCTCCATCCGGTCGTCGATCATTTCACCGTAGAACGTCAGCCGTTCCTCGATATCCGTCTGCGGAAGCCCGGAAAGCTTTTCCTTGAGCGCGTTCAAAAACTCCTGTTTAAGCATGGTTTTCCTCCCCCTTGGTCACAAATTGATAGATCGCGACAACTTCCTGCCATTCGCTCTTGAACTCCTCGATCCGGTTGCGCCCCGCGTCCGTGATGTGATAATACTTCCGCAGCCGCCCGTCGTGCTCCGCGGTCCGCACCGTGAGCATCGCCGCCGCTTCGAGCCGCTTCAGGATGGTGTACAGCGTCGATTCCGAAAGCTCCACGTACGGCTTCATGTCCTTGATGATCTTGTAGCCGTAGGAGTCCTCATACTTGATCGCCGCCAGCACGCAAACGTCCAGCAAGCCGCGTTTCAGCTGAATGTCCATACGATACCTCCTCTCGTGTGATACATCTCATCGCGGAATACATCGTATCACGAGGTATTGTGTTTGTCAATACCTTTTTACAAAAAAAATCCGGTCTGAACCGGATTCTTTGCGCGGTCATTTCTCCGCAAGCCGTTCAAGCGTTTCCCCCGCAAGGCGGTAGATCGTCCAGTCGTCCATCGGACGCGCGCCGAGCGACCGATAAAAGTCGATGCTCGGCTGATTCCAGTCGAGGCAGACCCACTCCATGCGTCCGCAGCCGCGTTCGACCGCGATCGCCGCAAGCCGCTTCAAAAGCGCCTTTCCGTACCCCTTTCCGCGGTATTCGGGCAGCACATACAGGTCTTCGAGATACAGCCCCGCCCTGCCGACGAACGTGGAGAAGTTATGGAAGAACAGCGCAAAGCCGACCTCCTTCCCATCCTCGCACGCGAAAATCACCTCGGCGCTGCGCTTTTTGAACAGCCATTCTCTAAGCATCTCCTCTGTCGCGACGACCTCGTCAGGCATTCTTTCATAGGTCGCGAGTTCCCGGATAAAGTACAGAACCAGCCCGCAGTCCTGTTCCTCCGCCATTCGAAACGTCAGCTTATTCATTCCCTTCCTCCGTTCTTTTCAGATGATCGAGATACGCTTCGAACTCCGGCGTTTTCGACCAGTAGCGAATGCCCCAGTTTTCGAAGTTCCATTCGTCCGCGTATGCGTTACATTCGTAGTCCACATACCATAACAGCCCGTCCCGCACGACAAAGTTCGTCGGGAAGTAATCGATGTTCAGCCCCGCCGCCTTCGCCTTTGCCGCCATGTCGCGAACGTCCGCAAGATACGGCTCCGCGCCGCGTCCGCTTTTGACGATCTCGAACACGGTCTCGCCCGCGATATACTCCTTCAGGATGCGCTCGTTTTCCGTGTCGATCGCATACAGTTTCGGGATGCGGACGCCCGCTGCCTTCAATCTCCCATAATCGCGCCGTTCCGCCTCGATCTTGTCTCCGAACGTATAGTAGCTGCACGGCTCGTGATGGATCTGCTTCAATACATAATCCTGTCCGTCCCGCACGACCAGATACGAATACCCGCCCTTGCCGTGTCCGAGCAAGCGAACGATCCTGTAACTCTGTCCGCAAACCGCAAGATTCTCTTCCATACATCGCCCTCCCGACCGGTTTGATTATACCACAGGCCCTTCGCAAATACCATAAAAATCCATCGAACACGCAAAAAGGAGCCGGTTTTCGGCTCCTTCTGCTGTTTCGAAACTTATTTCTTCTCGTCGATGCGCTCGCGGATCTTCGCTGCCTTGCCGCTTC
>CAMYWS010000116.1 GCA_947302865.1 uncultured Clostridia bacterium | reverse complement strand
GCCGGCGCGGGCGTTTCCGTCACGACCGGCGCTTCCGTCACGGCGGGCGCCTCTGTCGGCGTTTCGGTCGGCGCCTCGGTCGGCGGAAGTGTCGGCTCCGGCGTGGGTGCCTCGGTCGGCGCGGGCGTCGGTACGCGGTATCCCGCAAAGGACGACGTCGGCAGATGCTCCAAAAGATCGTTTTCGGCTTTATCCTTGCCGACGTCAGTCGCGCTCAGCGTGAAGCGCACCGGGTCGGGCTGTGTTTTGCGATACACGCGATCCTCGGCGTAAAGATCACGGAGCCGCGCCGCAAGCGCGTTTGCCGTGATCCCGTCGTACGCATAGAGCGGGACGGTCAGCGAGACCGCCGTGCCCTCTTCTTTGGTCAGCGTATAAACTTTTTTGACGGTGAACGGTTTGGAATCGGGATATTTTTTTGCGTCGGCGGCGTATTCGACGGCGGTCAGCACCGTCCGCGCGATCACGCTGTCGGAATACTCGGTCTGCTCCTTGTCCGTGTCCGGCGCAAGCACCAGCTTCGGCTGCAGCGAACGGATCAAAGACGTGAGAAACGCATAAAGCGCACTGTCGCCGCCGAGCGCGCTCAGAACGGCGCGGTCGTTCTGCGCGTCCGTCTCTGCGCCCTGCCGGAACACCGGCTCGCGCTGCACGCCCATACCGCGCAGCACGTCCATGCACTGATGCGTGCGATAGCCGTCCGCGGCGGTCAGGTACACGACCTGCACGGACAGCCCGTGCTCGCCCGCAAGCAGCGCAAACAGTCCGCCGAACAGGTCCAGCTCGTCGCCCGGCGCGTTGAGCACGGCAAGCACGTCCGCCGTTTCGCCGCGATCCGGAAAAGGCGGCATGAACGATTCGGCGCAGGCGTACCATTCGCAGATGCGGACCTCCCCGCTTTCGACGCGCAGCTCGACTGCGGACGGCGAGCCGGAAGCAAGCGGGACCAGAAGATGATGATCGGCGGTCGCGAACTGTTCCTTGCCGAGCTCGTTCCCTTCCGCGTCCAGATATGCGAGCGTAAACGCTTCGGGACGCTCGTAGAAGTCAAAAAACAGCGCGGCCGGCGTGCCGTCCCCGAACTCCATGCGCAGCGTTTCATGTTTTTTGACCGTCACAGTCGTGCAGGCGTCGCCGTCCGTGAGATGCCCGAGGTACGACTGCACCTCGTCCGGTCCCGTAAAGGTACACGCAAGCGTACCGTCCGGCACGGAGGTTTCTTCCCCGCGCCCGACGGCGGGCAGGAGCAGCAGCAGAGACAACAGCAGCAAAAGGCAGCGACGAATATGTTTCATGACGTTTTTTCGACCCGGATCAATTCTTTCTTCGATTTGTAACAGTGTATCACACGGATCGCGGAAAGTCAATTTGAACCGGGATGCCGCGGCGGCAGGTACTTGCAAATCGGACGCGATATGATATAATTTAAAAACCGGGACATTTGATCCCCGAACAACACAACAAGGAGAAACAGGCAAATGAAACGCTTCCTGATTATGATCCTGGCGCTGCTTCTGATTGCGGGCACGTTCGCGTGCGGCGGCAGCAAGACGACGCCGGAACAACAGCCCACCGACAATACGGAAGCGACCGCCGCGACCGCCGCAGGGGATACCCCTGCCCCCGCCGACGCGCCGGCGCCCACCGAAGAGCCCGAACCCGAAGCTGCGTTCGCCGCAGGCAAATACGTTCTGACAGCGTATCAGGTCGGCGACGCCGTCATCGAAGGCGAGACGCTCGCCGCGTCGGGCATGGACCGTTCAACGCTCACGCTGAATGCGGACCGTACCGGCATGCTGGTTCTGATGGATGAATCGTACGAGATCGGCTGGACCGACGACGGCAGCGTCACGTTCTCCGGCGTGCCGATCTACAGCATGTCGCAGGCGGACAACAACGTGATCACGTTCCGGATGGGCGACGCGATCATGACCTTCCTTCCCGAAGGCGCGGCGTCCGCGGGAACCGTCGTTGAAGCGACCGAAGCCCCCGCAGAACCGGACATGACCGAAGCGCCTTCCGAACCGGATGCGACCGAAGCTCCCGCCGTGACCGAAGCGCCGACCGAAGCGCCCGCGCAGGTCGGAGAAGCCGCATTCCCCGGCGCGCCCTACGGCGACAGCGACGGCATCGTGGACCGTGCAAAGCTTGCGGGGTTCTACCGCTGGATGCACGACCTGCCCTCGGACTTCCTGTACGCGATGACCTTTGACGAGATCAGCGCCGCGGTCGGCAAGCCGGGTCAGGACAAGCAGAACAACGACGGCAAGACGCAGGGCGCTGTGTGGTCGGACGGCGACCGGTCCTTCGTCACCGTGACCTTCAAGGACAAGGGCGACGGCAATTACGCCTGCTGCGCGATCTCCGTCAGCGGCATCGCGAGCGACGAATACAATGCGGCGGATATCTCCGGTTTCCCGAAGATCGCCTCGAGCACGCCCGCGGGCACGAACCCGACCGAAACGCAGACGTTTGAAACGAAGATCGGCTTCTCCGGTCCGAAGGTGAACGTCACCGCCGAGATCCCGGCAAAGAACTGGCATCCGCACGCGGGAAGCAGCAGCATCTACATCTACTGCGCGCCGAACGCGGAACGCGCGGACCGCAGTTCCTCCTACTTCAAGATCGAGTGCAAGGAGTCCCTCGACAAGATCAACTTCTATCTGGACAAGTTCGAAAACCTCGTTGAGATCGAACCGCGCACGATCGGCGGGATCGAGATGCCGGGACGCATGTATCACTACATCGGTATGGACTGGGTCGAATACTACGGCGAGATCGCCGAGGGCGTCTGGGTCAGCATCAATATGTCGGGCGTGGACCTCTCTGAAGGCACCGAGACCGAAGCGATCCTCATGAGCATGACGTTCGCCCTGCAATGATCCGGGACGCAAAAACACCGCTGCAAGCTGAATTGCAGCGGTGTTTTTTGTTGAATCAGTCCCTGTTGATCTCAACTTCAACGGCGACTTTTCAGCCCTCTTTCTTCTCTCATCCGCACTTTTTACAGTTCAAAAACTTCCACAGAAGCGCCGCAAGGACGCCGCCGGCCATCGGGCCGACGAGGAACATCCAGTACTGCGCGATCGCGTCGCCGCCCTGCAGGAGCGCCGGACCGAAGGAACGCGCCGGGTTGACGCTGGTGCCGGTCAGATAAATGCCGAGGAGATGGACAAGCGTCAGGGAGCCGCCGATCACGAGCCCCGCGACCTTGCCGTTTTCGGGCTTGCTCGTGACGCCGAGGATCGCAAGCACGAAGATGCAGGTCAGAACCGCTTCCACCGCGAGCGTCGCAAAGATGTTAGCCGCCGCGCTGCCGCCGAGCTGATACATCGCGTTTGCGCCGAGCTTCTCAAAGCCGTACGGAGACAGCGCGCCGAGAAGCGCCGCGCCTGCCGTCGCGCCTGCAAACTGCGCGATCACGTAGCCGATGAATTCGCCGAATGACATGCCGCCGTTGATCAGGACCGCAACGGAGACCGCCGGGTTGATGTGGCAGCCGGAGATGTTGCCGATCGAGTATGCCATCGCGACGATCACGCCGCCGAACGCCAATGCGGTGATCAGAACCGACGCGGGTTCCTTGATATCGCAGGGTGCCGCGACCGCAACGCCGCAGGCGACCGTCACAAGCACGAACGTGCCGATAAACTCGGCAATGTACTTTTTCAGATTCTTCATTTGATTCCTCCTATTCCTGTTTCGGCTTGCGCCGATCCGGTAAATATTATATCACGATGCAGGCAGGCATGCAAGCGATCATCCCTCGGCGGGGAACCGTCTGATCAGCCCGACGATATACCGGAGGATCAGCGCCGCGTCCTGCGCGGACACCGAGGACTTCCCTTCCGTCTTTGCGTTTTCCGATCCTGTTTCGGACAGCGCGTCAATCCCGACCAGCGCGCGCAGCACGAGCGCCGCGTCCGCGGCCGTCACGCTTCCGTCGCAGTTCGCGTCGCCGAAGAGGACGCCGAGTCCGAACGCGTTCATCTGTGCGCCGACCGTGCGCTTTTTGGCGGAGTTTCCCTCAGCAATGGAATACGCCTTGACCGGTTCACTGAACGCAAACCGGATCTGCGTGCCGGCAGGCAGGTCCTCGCGAAGCGTGAACCACAGCGTCAGAAGCGGCGTCGTGCCGTTGAGCATCGAACCGTTTGCGGAAATGAACGCGTATTGGATCTTCCCCGGCTCGTTCGGGTTCAGCGTGCTCATTGCGCCGTTTCCGGACAGGCTTTTGCTCTTTTCATAGGTGAGAAGCTCAGGATCGTACAGCAGCTTCAGCTCGATCGACGAGAGCAGACGCTCTTTCGTCACGCCGTCGAGGAACAGATCGACGCGCAGGCAGTCCCTGCCGTTGACCGTCTCCGTGTGCTCGCTGACGTAGCCGCCGTCGATGCGCACGATGTAATCGCCCGTTGTCGGCAGATCGGCCGGCGCCGTTTCCGCACCCGCCGCGGGAACGAGCGAAAGAACGAGCAGGAACGCCAGAATCAGGGAGATCAGATGGTTTCGATGCAGCATAGTGGATCCTTCCCGCGCAAAAGCGCGCGTTGTTTGACGAATCGTCGCCCGTGCAGACGGACGTCGACCCGCTTCAGTTCGTCCTGTATGCGACGGCTGCGCTCGCGTAGCGCCAGATCGCCGTCGCCGCGTACACCGCCGTCGCGTTGCCCGCATACGACGTCATGATCGCCTGTACGTACGACAGCGCGGACACCGTGATGCTCGCCTCGTCGCCGTCGCTCAACGCCTTGATCTCGTAGATATCGTCCAGCTCATGCGCCGCAATGTTCCTGACCGACACCATGTAGCGTCCGTCGGCCTGCAGCGATACGCGGATCTTCCCGCCGTCTTCCGTGATCGTCTCGCCGTTCATCGTGAACGTGAACGTGCCCGTGTAATCCGCTGCCGGCTTGAAGTAGACGCGCAGCTCCGTATCGCTGTCCAGTACGAGCGTGTAGTTGATCTTCTCTACGTTCGTTCCCGTGCTCTTGACGGTCACATAG
>CAMYWS010000115.1 GCA_947302865.1 uncultured Clostridia bacterium | reverse complement strand
CGCTGCCCTTTACGTCTTCCAAAAGCAATACCTTCATCGTCCGTTCCGTCCTTTCTTATCTCTCCGGATTCTCCGTTTCATACCAGTCGATCGCTTCCTCGAGCTTTTCAAGCGCTTCCGCCGAGGTCGCGCCCTTCAGCTGCGCGCCCGCCATCGTGAGATGTCCGCCGCCTCCCAGCCGTTCGAGGATGACCTGCACGTTGATCTGTCCGTAGCTTCTGCCGGAGATGGCGACCTGCTCGTCCGTCTCCGCAAGCACGAACGCCGCATAGATGCCGCGAATGCCCAGGAGCTCATCCGCCGCCTGCGCCGCCAGAAGCTGGCTGTCCGGCGCGTTTTTATCGCACATCGAGATCGCGATGCCGCTCTTGCGGATCTGCGCGCGCTCGACGACGTTTGCGCAGCGCACGTAGCTTTCATAGTCGTTCTGGAACATCTGCTTGACCGAGCTCAGGTCCGCGCCGTTTCGGCGGAGGTACCCCGCCGCGTCGAACGTGCGCGAGCCGACGTTGAACGCGAACTGTTTCGTGTCGACCGTGATGCCGGCAAGCAGCGCGCTGCATGTAAACGCCGAGGGCTTCACGCTGTCCGCAAAGTACTGCATGACCTCGGTCACCATCTCGCTCGCGCTCGACGCGCGCGTTTCAAGATAGTGCAGCGTCGCATTGTCGATATAGTCCGCGCTGCGGCGATGGTGGTCGATCAGCACGATATGCTCCGTCATCTTCAGAAGCTGCGGCGCGACTGTGACCGACGCGCGCTGCGTGTCCACCACGACGAGCACCGAATTCTCCCGCATCATCTCCGCCGCCCGTTCCGGTGTGATGATCAGCGATCCCGCGCCGGAGCTCTCGAGTGTTTTCACGGCGTCCTCGATCGTGGTGTTCACCGCGTCAAGCACGATATAGGCATGCGCGCCGACGTGATTTGCGCAGGTCACGACGCCGAGCGCCGCGCCGACGCAGTCCATGTCGGAGTTGCGGTGACCCATGATGAATACGTCGCCGCTGTTTTCAAACAGCTGATAGAGCGCCTTCGAGAAAAGCCTTGCTTTGACACGAGACTGCCGCGGATCGTGCTGCCGTTTTCCGCCGAAGAAGCGGTAGTCCGTCCCGTCCTTGACCACGACCTGATCGCCGCCGCGGCCGAGCGCGAGCTCCAGCGCGCGGCGCGCGTCCTGCTCGGACTGCGCAAGCCGCGGTGCGATGCCGAAGCCCATCGACAGGGAAACCGCCGAGGACGAGCCCGTATCGATGCGGTGCGCCTGCTCCAGAAGCGTGAATTTTTCCTGCTCGAGCTGCTGCATCTGCTTCGCCTCGAGCACCAGAATGAACCGTCCGTTGTCATAGCGGCGGTACAGCCCGCCGAGGCGTTTACTGAGTTCCGCGATCAGCCGCTCGACCTCCGCCAGCACCGCCGTACTGTGGATCTGCGTGTCGCTTAAAAGCTCCTCATAGTTGTCGACCAGGATCATCGCCACGTACGGGCGCTGCTCGGTGTACAGCCGCTGATAATGCGCCGCTTCCGTGCGGTCGAGCCAGTACTGCAGCACGAGTTTCTTTTCCTTCTCGCGCTTCACGAGCATGTTCATGACCTGATAATTGCTGCCGTTGTGCTCGATCTGCAGCGTGCGGATCGGGTTTTTCCCGTCAAACTCCGGCACCACGTCATGCACGTCCTGTCCGTCGAACAGCGACGCAAACGCGTTGTTGCGCCACGTGATGCGCCCGGAAAGATCCACGATCGCGCACGGAATAGAGATATTCCCGGCAAGCAGGGAAACCGCGCTGTCGTTTTCGCGGAAGACGCGATCCATCTTTGCCTGCTGTTTTCCGGCTATGCGATGGAACAGCAGCGCCATGATCCCGAGCCACAGAAGCCCTGTGCCCAGCACCGCAAGCGCGATATAATACTGCTTCGTAAAGAGCGCGATCGCTCCCGCGCCGAGCGCGACGATCGCAGCGAATGCGATCAGGATCCCTCCGTATTGTTTCATTTCCGTTCTCCGTCCTCTCCCGCGTTCATTGGCTTCCGCAAGGCGGCCATAAAGCCGAGCAGCGTCAGCATGACGCCCGCTGCAAGCGGCAGCGTGACCAGCAGCGCGATCGACACCCAAAAGATCCACATCCGTCTGAGCCGTACGCCGAGCCGCCGCGTCGCGCACAATCCGCCCAGCATACACGGCATCCGCCACATCACCGCGGCAATGCCGGACAGCGCGTCCGCCGTGTGCCATCCGAACATGCCCAGCATCATTGTCGCAAGCAGGAACACGCCGGCGAAAATGACGTATCCCCGCTCGCACCGCCATTCCGAAAACGGCGGCAGTTTTGTAAGATCCGCGTCGCCGCGCCGGTTAAAGAGATGCGAAAACAGCACGTTGGAAAGTCCCGCTGTCATCGCAGGCACAAGCAGGATCGCCACGCAGTAGGCGTCCGCATTGACGCGCAGCATCTTCACGATCGTCTCCGACTCCGTGCCGATTCCCAGCTCGCCCGTCGGATCGGCCGAGAGCGCAAGCCGGTTCATCAGGTCTCCGTAGGCTGCGACAAGCTGTTTATAGGAAGCGTACGCGTCGCCGGACCGGATGAGGTCGCGAAGGCACACGAATATGAACAGCGCCGCAAGGTTCACAAACGACGCGTAGATCACCGTCCGGAAGTTCGAAAGCTTCAGCCGCTGCAAGCCGTACAGCCCCGCGCCGGGCAGCGCGCAGAGCGCCGTCGTATACAGGGCGTCCGTAAGATTGCCGGTCACGAGAAGCCCCGCGCCGAACGCGAACACGATCAGCCCCGGGATCGCCCACGGCGACATCCGGTGCGCAAGCCATGCCGTAAGCGAAGGCACGATGAAAAGCAGCATGACGGTCAGAAGCTGCTTTACAAAGCTTGCAAGGAGCATCGCCGCCGGCTGCGTCATGCCGCCGAGCCACGCGTCGGACGAAACGAACGCAAGCGCGAGCGTCCCGAGTACGGCGCCGATGAGATACGGCCAGATGCGGTCGGTCGGTTTGGTACGATTACAAAATTCCATGTTTTCATTTTACGCCGTCTTTGTCCACTCGTCAAGCAAAACGGTCAAGAACCGGCAAAGAAAAACCGGGACCGTCCCGAAACGGACGATCCCGGCGTCTTTTTCCCGTTATTTCGCTCTGGTTCTGATCTCTTCCGTGATCTTTTCGATGAATGCGTCGACCGGCATCGCGCCGAGATCGCCGTCTTTGCGCGAACGCACCGCAACGGTGCCGTTCTCCGCTTCCTTGTCGCCGATGACGAGCATGTACGGAATCTTCATCATCTGCGCCTCGCGGATCTTGAAGCCGATCTTCTCGTTTCTGAGGTCGGTCTCCGCGCGGATGCCCTTCTCCTCAAGCGCCTCCCGTACCGCTTCCGCCGCGTCGTTTGCGCGGTCGGTAATGGTCATGATCTTGACCTGCACCGGCGCGAGCCAGGTCGGGAACGCGCCCATCGTTTCCTCGATGAGATACGCCATAAAGCGGTCCAAAGAGCCGAGGATCGCGCGGTGCAGCACGACCGGCGTGCGCTCCTTGCCGTCCTTGTCGATGTAGGTCAGGTTGAACCGTGCCGGCAGGCAGAAGTCGAGCTGGCAGGTGGAGAGCGTGTATTCCGCGCCGACGGCGGGCGTGACGTAGACGTCGAGCTTCGGACCGTAGAACGCCGCTTCGCCGATCTCCTCGGTGTATTCGAGCCCGAGCGAGTTCAATACGTCGCGCAGCGCGTTCTCCGCGGTGTTCCACATCTCGTCGTCGTCATGATACTTGACCTTGTCGGCAGGGTCGCGCAGCGACAGCGCGCAGCGGTAGTTCGTGATGCCGAAGTCCTTATAGGTCGAGAAGATCAGGTCGACG
The DNA here is from genome assembly GCA_947302865.1 of uncultured Clostridia bacterium. Next base: position 1,145 of record CAMYWS010000115.1, on the reverse strand, counting down.
ACCTTTGCGAATTCGTCCTTGATCTGCTCGGGGGTCACGAACAGGTGCGCGTCGTTCTGGCAGAAGTGCCGTCCGCGTTCAATACCCTTCAGCGTGCCGGACGCCTCATAGCGGAAATCGTGCGCGATCTCGCCGATGCGGACCGGCAGGTTCCGGTAGGAATGCGGCGAATTTGCGTAGATGCGCATGTGGTGCGGGCAGTTCATCGGGCGCAGCACATAGGTCTCGTCCTCCACGTTCATCGCCGGGAACATGTTCTGCTGATAGTGATCCCAGTGTCCCGAAGTCTTGTAGAGGTTGACGGTGCCGATACACGGGGTCAGAACATGCTGATAGCCGGTCTTGATCTCGCGGTCGCGGATGTAGTCCTCAAGGATGCGCCAAAGCGTGTATCCCTTCGGCAAAAACATCGGCATGCCCTTTCCGACGAGCTCGTCGGTCATGAAGAGACCGAGCTCGCGGCCGAGCTTTCTGTGGTCGCGCTTCTTCGCTTCCTCGATGCGGGTGATGTACGCTTCGAGGTCCTCTTTCTTCGCAAACGCGGTGGCGTAGATGCGCTGCAGCATCTTGTTCTTCTCCGAGCCGCGCCAGTATGCGCCCGCAAGACTCATGATCTTGATGTTCTTGACCTTGCCGGTGCTTGCGACGTGCGGACCTGCGCAGAGGTCGACGAACTCGCCCTGCCGATAGAAGCTGATTGTCTCGTCCTCGGGAAGGTCCTCGATGAGCTCGACCTTGTAGGGTTCACCCTTCTCCTGCATGAACGCGATCGCTTCCTCACGCGGGAGCTCGAAGCGTTCGAGCTTGTGGTTCTCGTTTACGATGCGCTCCATCTCCTTCTCGATCGCCTTGAAATCGTCCGGCGTGAACGCATGCGGAGAATCAAAATCGTAATAGAAGCCGTCCGCGATCGCGGGACCGATGGCAAGCTTCGCCTCCGGCCAGAGGCGCTTCACCGCCTGCGCAAGGATATGCGAGCCGGTGTGGCGATACGCCCAGCGTCCGTCCTCGTCCTCCCATGTCAGAAGCTTCAGTTCGCAGTCTTCATTGATCGGGCGGAACGCGTCCGCGCGCTCGCCGTTGATTGCGCAGCAAAGGGTCGCCTTTTTGAGTCCGTTTGAGATCGCGCCCGCGATGTCAAGCGC
>CAMYWS010000114.1 GCA_947302865.1 uncultured Clostridia bacterium | reverse complement strand
ATATCGATTATTCGAAAAATCGAAGGAGGAAGAAAATGAAACAGATTCAAGTTGCACTGTGGGGATTCGGTGCGATGGGCAGCGGTATCGCTAAGGTCCTGTTGACCAAAAAGGGCGTTGAGATCACCGGCGTTTGCGATATCCATCCGGATCGCGTCGGAAAAAGCATTTATGATCTGCTCGGCGTGGAACGCGGCGATCGCAGCGATGTTAAGGTCATCGGCAATATCGACGCTGCATTGACGCCGATACCCGATCTCTGCATTCTTGCGACCGATTCGTTCACCAAGAAAGCATATCCGAAGATCTGTCATCTGATCGAAAAAGGCGTCAACGTCATTTCCACGGCTGAGGAAATGAGCTATCCGCGCGCACAGAATCCGGAGCTTGCGGACAAGATGGACGCGCTTGCAAAAGGCGCAGGCGTATCCGTTCTCGGCACGGGCATCAATCCGGGTCTGATGATGGACCTTCTTGCGATCTGTCTTTCCGGCTGCATGACGGACGTTGAGCACGTCCTGTGCAAGCGCGTGAACTCTCTCTCCCCCTTCGGCCCTGCCGTCATGGAAGAACAGGGCGTCGGTCTCACCGTTGAGCAGTTTGAAGAAGGCTGCAGGAACGGTACGCTCGCGGGTCACGTCGGCTTTGCGGAATCCGTCGGCATGATCGGCGAAGCGCTCGGTTTTGAGATCGACCGCTTCGAGCAGCAGATGAAGCCGATCGTTACGACCGTCGACAGAAAGTCCCCCTACGGCTTTGCCAAAGCTGGCGACGTTGCGGGCGTCAACATGACCGGTCAGGGTTATATCGGCGACAAGGTCATGATCGACATGATCCATCCGCAGCAGATCGAGCCCGAGCTCGAAGGCACCTATACCGGCGACTATATCACGCTTACCGGTACGCCGAACGTCAATATGCAGATCAAGCCGGAAGTCAACGGCGGCATCGGAACGATCGCAATGTGCGTCAACATGATCCCGCACGTCCTGAACGCGACGCCCGGTCTCAAAACGATGATCGACCTGCCCGTACCGCATGCGATCATGGGCGATATGCGCAACTATCTGAACAAATAAGGAGCTTTGTATGGCAAAGAAAAATGATTGGGTACAGATCCATATCGACGTTCTGAAGCCCGAAGAGCGCGCGACGAATATCCCCGAGGATACGCGTCACGTTCCGCTTGAAATGTGGGTCAAGGGACATCTTGAGAACGAAGAAGCCGTGATCGGTGATCTCGTAACGGTCAAAACAAAGACCGGTCGTCTCGTTGAAGGTACGCTTTGCGCGGTCAATCCGCACTTCACGCATAATTTCGGCGATTATGTGCCGGAACTCGATCAAATCGAGGAGACCGTGAAAACCATTCTATTCGGAGGTAAAAACGATGCGTGACAACAGTTATTCTGCCGTAATGGCCCGGAAAAACGAGATCATGAAGCGTGCCGTCGGAATGGACTACGACAAGTTTGAAAGCGGTTCGATTGCGTTCGATTATGAAGCGATGATGGCGGCGACCGGCTACACGCTCGATGCGGTCCGCAAGATCCAGACCGAGGAATTCCAGATCGGCAACACGCCGATCTACGAGCTCAAGAACCTCACCGCCCTTGCACGCGCGTGCGCGCCGGAAGGGCTGGGCGCACGCATCTTCGTCAAGGATGAAGCCTCCAATCTGTCCGGAAGCTTCAAAGTCCGCCGTGCTGCGACGAGCATCTATCAGGCAAGAAAGATGGGCTACAAAGGAGTCATCTCCGCAACGAGCGGCAACTACGGCGCGGCGGTCGCAGCTTGCGCAGCAAAAGCGGGTCTGAAGTGTATCGTCGTACAGGAATGTTTCGATTCGAAAGGTGTCGGGCAGCCTGAGATCATTGAAAAGGCGAGAAAGTGCGAAGCGCTCGGCGCGGAAGTCGTTCAGTTGACAGTCGGACCGGAGCTGTTCTATATGTTCCTTCGCATGCTCGAAGAAACCGGATACTTCAACGCTTCTCTGTATACACCGTTCGGAATCGCTGGCGTCGAAACACTCGGCTATGAGATTGCGCAGCAGTGCCGTCTTACGCTCGGCAGAGATCCGGATATGGTGGTCTGCACGAACGCGGGCGGCGGCAACCTTACCGGTACCGCGCGGGGACTTCTGAAAGCCGACTGCAAAGCGGAAGTCGTCGCGGCAAGCGTCAACCTCTCCGGTCTTCATATGGCGAGCGATCACCAGTTCAATCTGAAATCGTTCACGACCGGTCACACCGGCTTCGGCATGCCGTTCTCGACATGGCCGGACCGCAGCGACGTTCCGAGAAGCGCAGCGAGACCGCTTCGCTACATGGACCGTTACGTGACCGTCAACCAGGGTGAAGTTTTCTATACGACCGAAATGCTCGCGGCGCTCGAAGGCATGGAAAAAGGTCCTGCCGGAAACACGTCCCTTGCGGCGGCGTTTGCGCTTTCGCAGACGATGCCGAAGGACAAGATCATCGTTGTACAGGAAACGGAATACACAGGCGCAGGCAAGCATGTCAATGCGCAGCTGAGTTTCGCGCGGGCGAACGGTATCGACATTCATTTCGGCGATCCCGAAGAAGAGGTCCCGGGAAAGAGCATCATTCTCCCCGCCCACCCGTCCATGATCAAGGCGCGTCCCGCGGATATGACGCATCTCAGAACGTCCCTGATCCACAACGCGATCAAGATGACCGGAAAACAGCCGAATGGCGCCGATATAGACTTCCTTGCGGCCGAAACCAAGACGAACAGAGAATTTGTAAAGGAGCATCTTGCATGAAACGCAGCGACGACTTTGAAACACGAAGAGAGCATCTCAAAGGTCTTTCCGACGCGGAACTTGAAACCCGTTTCTGGTCATTGATCGAAGAGCTCATCGATCCGCTTCTGAAGCTCGGCTATGAGAATACGACGCCGGCGATCGAACGCAGCGTTCTGCTTCGCATGGGCTTCTCTTCGCTCGAAGCAAAGGCCCTTGTGGACGGCTGCATGGAGCACAACCTGATGGAGCACGGCGCAGGCAACGTCGTGTACCGCCTTTCCCGAAAGGACGGTACGGACGTGCGTACCGCGGGTATGAAGCTGATCGAAACAGCATGCTGGGATGAAGCGGAAGCGCTGTTCGGAGGTGAAAACGCATGAGCGAATACAAACTTGATAAAGACACCAAGATTGACGTTGCGGAGATCCTCAAGGACCTCGAGCATTATCATCCCCGTCGCCGCGGCTGGACGTGGCGCGAGCCGGTTCCCGGACTCGAAATGGGACCGTTCACCTATGAGGACGCAAGCAAACCCTTAAAGGACAGCGTCGGGCTTCCCCCCGCCCACTATTTCGGCGACATCGACCCGCAGCCCATCCCTGTCATCACGACCGAGATCGCTTCCGGCAGATTCGAAGACGACATCCGCCGCATGCGTATGGCGGCGCATCACGGCGCGGACCACATCATGGTTATCCGTACCGCCGGACAGAGCCATTTCGACGGTCTGATCGAAGGTACACCGCAGGGCATCGGCGGCGTCCCGGTTACGCGCAAGCAGGTACGTGCACAGCGCAAGGCACTCGACATGATAGAGGACGAAGTCGGGCGTCCGATCAACTATCACAGCTATGTTTCCGGCGTTGCCGGTCCGGATATCGCCGTCATGTTCGCCGAGGAAGGCGTTAACGGCGCGCATCAGGACCCGCAGTACAACGTCATCTACCGCAACATCAACATGGTGCGCTCGTTTGTTGACGCCTGTGAATCCAAAAAGGTCATGGCTTGGGCGGACATGGCGCAGATCGACGGCGCGCACAACGCGAACGCGACTGCGCGCGACGCGTGGAAGGTCATGCCGGAACTGATGGTGCAGCACGGCATCAACGCGCTGATCTCCGCAAAGGTCGGCATGAAGAAAAAGAACATCTGCCTCTCCACCGTTCCCCCGACGGCGACGCCGGGTCCGTGCATCCATATGGACCTGCCGTACGCGGTCGCGCTTCGCGATCTGTTCCACGAGTACCGCATGCGCGCGCAGATGAACACAAAGTACATCGAAGCCTCGACGCGTGAAGCGACCGTGACGCATGTGCTCAACATGGTGATCTCCAAGCTCACGAGCGCAGACATCCAGAGCACGATCACGCCGGACGAAGGCCGCAACGTGCCGTGGCATATCTACAATATCGAAGCGTGCGATACCGCAAAGCAGGCGCTGATCGGTATGGACGGACTTATGGAAATGGTCGAGCTCAAAAAGGACGGATATCTCCGTGAAAAGGCGCGCGAGCTCAAGGAACGCGCGATCCTGTTCCTCGAAAATATGATCGAGCTGGGCGGATACTTTAATTCCGTTGAAGAGGGCTTCTTTGTGGACAGCGGTATGTTCCCGGAGCGCAACGGCGACGGTATCTCCCGCAAGATCGACGGCGGCATCGGCGTCGGGACGGTCATTAAACGCGCCGCGGATTACTGTGCGCCTGTCACCGCACACTACGGCTACAACAACGTTGCGCAGTATGATCCCGAAGCGATCAACGATCCTTCAAAGCTCATTGGCGGCTGCACGTTCGAGTGCCCCGACAAGATCCAGTATATTGACGAGCTCGACGATACCGACAACGTCTATCTCCGTATGGACGAGGTCAAGGATTATGCCGGTCCGAACGCAAAGCTCATCAAGCCCGAAATGGAATGGCTCGCCGACGGCACCGTCATGCTTACGATGTTCTTCCCCACCGACGTTCGTCACGCCGAAGCGGCGGCGCTCGAGATCGGCAGGAGAATGAACCTCTGCGAATGTGAAGTCATCAACCGGGAGATCATGCACCGCGCGGAAGGCACGCGCATCGAAATGAAGGGCAAGGTTGCGTTCTCCATCAATATGGATGATCTGCAGCTTCCGACGGTTCCCGACGTTCTGAGCGACGACGAGCTGTGGGATGCGATCGACAAGAAGCCGATGCGCATCGTTGCGGGTACGATCGGCGATGACGAACACTCCGTCGGTCTCCGTGAGATACTGAACATCAAAC
>CAMYWS010000113.1 GCA_947302865.1 uncultured Clostridia bacterium | reverse complement strand
CTATGACGCGTGGTTCTGGGCGCATCCGCCGGTGTACGCGCCGCTGAACATGAATTTGAAAGACGTCGAGCATATCAAACAGTTTACAAATAAGCCGGTCGTGTGCGCGGGACGCTTGCAGCCGGACGCCGCGGCGGAATCCATCGCCGCGGGACGCATCGACGCAATGGGCGTCGGACGGCAGCTTCTGTGCGATCCGGAATACGTCACCAAGATCAGGGAGGACCGCATGGACGACGTGCGGCCGTGCATCGCCTGCCACGGCGCGTGCCTGACGTTCTTCGGGCTCAACGGCAAGGGCACGGACATCGACCCGATGCATGTGGAGATGGGGCGGTGTGTGCTGAATCCCTGGACGAACAACGAAACGAAGTATTCGAAAGCCCCTGCAAAGACGCCGAAGAAGATCGCGATCGTCGGCGGCGGCATCGGCGGCATGGAGACCGCGATACAGGCGAGTTTACGCGGGCACACGGTCGATCTCTACGAAAAGACCGACCGGCTCGGGGGCGTGTTCAACGCGGCCGCGGCCATGTCGTTCAAGGAAAAGGATAAGGCACTGCTCGCATGGTATCAAAAGCAGCTTGAAAACAGCGGGGCGACGGTGCATCTGAACACGGAAATCGCCGATCTCCGCACGCTCCAAGCGGACGTGATCGTGATCGCGACCGGCGCGCACGCAAGGACGCTGAAGATCCCCGGCGTGGGAAAAGCCGTGACAGCAACGGACTTTTTGGACGGCAAGGCAACGGTCGGCGACCGCGTCGTGATCGTGGGCGGGGGACTGACCGGCTGCGAGATCGCGTATGAGCTTGCGCTCGAAGGCAAGCACCCGTCCGTCGTCGAGATGACGCCGCACCTCGTCGGCGCGCGCGGTATCTGCATGGCAAATTCGTCCATGCTCCGTGAGCTGCTGCGCTTTCACCGGGTTCCCGCGTATCTCAATGCGACGGTCGAGGCGATCACGGATGAGGGCGTGGTGCTCAATACACCGGAGGGCAAAAAGACCGTGCCAGCGGATTCGGTGATCCTGTCGGTCGGCTATACGCCGGACACGCGTTTTGCCGCATTGAAGGAGCAGAAGGGCGAAAAGCCCATATATTTCGTCGGAGACTGCGACCGCGTGGGCAGCTTAAAAACCGTTGTGAAGCAGGCGTACGAGCTTGTGCAGAAGATCAGCTATCGGTAAGGAGGGGAGACCCATGATCCGGAATCAAACCATCGTCATCACCGGCGCGTCCAGCGGGATCGGAAAATCGATCCTCGAAATGCTCGCGGCGCCGGAAAACGGCAACCGCATCGTCGCGGCAAGCCGCAGCATCGGAAAGCTTTCGGGCTTCGGCGACAATGTAACGCTCTTTCCGTGCGATCTTTCCGCACAGGAGGGCGTGGACGCTCTGTTCGACGCGGCGGAAAAGACGCTCGGCAAGATCGATATTTTCATCTGCAACGCCGGCGCGCCGTACTACGAGCGCTACGATTACGAGGACTGGGGACGGATCGGGCGGATCTTTTCGCTGAATACGTTCTCGTGCATGTACAGCTATTCAAAGTATCTGAACCACCTGAACGGGCGGGACGGCAAGCTCGCGTTCACGATCTCCGCGATGGGCGAGATGGCGCTGCCGGGCTACGCGCTCTACGCCGCGACGAAGTTCGCCATGAAGGGTTTTCAGCAGGCGATCCGCCTTGAAACGCCGAAGAACATGAAGATCACCTGCGTCTATCCGGTGGCGACGAAGACCAACTTCTTCGAGGTCGGCGGCGCGGGGCACAAGGTGGAGCAGCCGTTCCCGGTGCAGACCGCACAAGCCGTGGCAAAGGCGACGATCAAGGGCGTAGAAAAGGGAAAAAAACAGGTCTATCCCTGCCCGATCTATCTGCCGAGCCGGTTTTTGATGAACGTGGTGCCGCCGGTGAAGAATTGGTATCTGAAGCGGCAGCAAAGAATGCTTGAACGGTTTTTGGAGAGAAAAAGTCACGACGAACAGGGGGCGATATAATGGCGTACACACAGGAGACCGTCCACGCGATCGTGGAACAGCAGCGGGCGTTCTTTCGTACCGGCAAAACGCTCGACGTAAACTTCCGCATCGAACAGCTGAAAAAACTCAAACAGGCGGTGCTCGATCACCGGGAGATGCTTGAAGCGGCGCTCTATAAAGACCTCAACAAAAGCCCGATCGAGGCATATCTTGTGGATCTCGGACCGGTGATCGTGGAGATCAACGAGATATTAAAAGGGATCCGGAAATGGGCGCGTCCCGAGCATCATTTTTCGGGGCTGATGTGCTTTCCGAGCACAAGTACGACCGTCTACAAGATGCCCTACGGCGTGTCGCTCGTCATCTCACCGTTCAATTTTCCGATCCTTCTGACGCTCGGCGTGCTCGCGGCCGGCATTTCGGGCGGAAACACCGCGGTTCTCAAGACAAGCTCGAAGTCCGCGGCAAGCACCGAAGCGCTGAAAAAGATGATCGCGGACACCTTCCCGCCGGAATACGTGACGGTGGTCGACGGCGGGCACGACGTTGCGGACATGTGCCTTTCGGAACGCTTCGACAAGATCTTCTATACCGGCTCGCCGGCGGTCGCAAAACACGTGCTTGCGGAGGCGGCGAAGAACCTCACCTCGGTTGCGCTGGAGCTCGGCGGGGAAACCGGGAACTGGTGCGTCGTCCGAAAGGATGCGGATCTAAAAGACGCGGCGCGCAAGATCGCTTTTTTCAAGCTCTGCAACGCGGGGCAGATCTGCATCAACATCAACCAGATCGCCGTCGCGGAGGAGGTCGCAGATGATTTTCTTGCCGCGCTGAAAGCCGAATTCGTCCGGCAGATCGGCGAGCGCGCGGAGGAAAACCCGGAGTATCCGAAGCTTATCACCGAAAAAGTCTATGAAAAGTGCGAAACCCTGACGGAACAGTACCGCGACCGCGTCATCTTCGGCGGCACGGGAAACCGCGAATCCGTGAAGTTTTCCCCGACGGTCATTTATCCGGTCGGCGTCGACGAGGAGATCGTAAAGCACGAGCTGTTCTGCCCGCTGCTGCCGGTCGTGCCGTTCCGTGACAGCGAGGTCGACACGATCCTCAACGTGATCGAGGAAAGAGAGCATGCGCTTTCGATGTACGTATTCACGGCGGACAAAAAATGGGCGAAGCGCGTGATGTCTTCGCTCCGGTTCGGCGGCGGCTGCATCAACGAAGTCTGCATCCACATGATGGTGAAGGGCGTTCCGTTCAACGGCACGGGACATTCCGGCATGGGGGCGTACCACGGCGAGTGGGGCTTCCGCGAATTCACACATCCGCAGACGGTGCTCACAGGAAGGACGCATCTGAACCTGCCGCTGCGTGAGCATCCCTATTCCGGCAAGGCGGGCGAACAAAAACGCAGGCTCCTGAAATGGTTCGAGCGATAAAAACGGGACAAAAACGAAAAGCAGGGAGGGAAATCCTCTCTGCTATTTCATATAAACGGGAATCATCCGATCTGCTGAACCATCGGTTTCAACAGACAGAGCGTCAGCGTCAGGATCGGAACGGCTCCGTCGTGTTCTTGCGGATGACGTCGTGCGCGCCGCCTTCGACGATGCTGGTCGCGGAAACGAGCGTGAGCTTCGCCTTCTGCTGAAACTCCGGGATCGTCAGCGCGCCGCAGTTGCACATGGTGGACTTGACTTTCGAAAGCGTCAGCGCCACGTTGTCGCGCAGCGAGCCCGCGTACGGCACGTAGGAATCGACGCCCTCTTCGAACGACAGCTTCTTGTCGCCGCCGAGGTCGTACCGCTGCCAGTTGCGCGCGCGTGCTGAGCCCTCGCCCCAGTATTCCTTATAGTAGGTGCCGTTCAGGTTGACCTTGCGGGACGGGCTTTCGTCGAACCGCGCGAAGTACCGCCCGAGCATGATGAAGTCCGCGCCCATCGCGAGCGCCAGCGTGACGTGGTGGTCATAGACGATGCCGCCGTCGGAGCAGACCGGAACGTACACGCCCGTCTCCTCAAAGTATGTGTCGCGCGCCTTGCACACGTCGATGAGAGCCGTCGCCTGTCCTCTGCCGATGCCCTTCGTTTCGCGCGTGATGCAGATGGAGCCGCCGCCGATGCCGACCTTGACAAAGTCCGCGCCGGATTCCGCAAGGAAGCGGAAGCCGTCCGCGTCGACCACGTTGCCCGCGCCGATCTTCACCGTGTCGCCGTAGCGGGAGCGCACCCATCTGAGCGTTCTTGCCTGCCATTCCGAAAAGCCCTCGGACGAGTCGATGCAGATGACGTCCGCGCCCGCTTCGACCATGGCGGGGATGCGGGTCTCGTAGTCGCGCGTGTTGACGCCCGCGCCGACGACGTAGCGCTTGTGGTCGTCCAGGAGCTCGTCCTGATTTTCTTTGTGCGAATCGTAGTCCTTGCGGAACACGATGTAGCAGAGCTGTCCTTTATCGTTCACGATCGGCAGCGCGTTCAGCTTGTGGCCCCAGATGATGTCGTTCGCCTCGCGTAAGCTCGTGCCCTCCGGCGCCGTGACGAGCTTATCGAGCGGGGTCATAAAGGAATCCACGCGCGTGTCCGGCGTCATGCGCGAGACGCGGTAGTCGCGGCTTGTGACGATGCCGACGAGTTTGCCCTCCGGCGTGCCGTCCTCGGTGACCGCCATCGTGGAATGTCCGGTGCGCTCCTTGAGATCGATCACGTCGGCAAGCGTCATGTCGGGGCGCAGGTTCGAATCGCTGCGGACGAAGCCTGCCTTGTACGCCTTTGCGCGGCGGACCATCGCCGCTTCGTTTTCAACGGTCTGCGAGCCGAAGATGAAGCTCACGCCGCCTTCGCGCGCGAGCGCGACCGCCATCCGGTCGTCGGAGACCGCCTGCATGACGGCGGAGACGAGGGGGATGTTCAGCGACAGCGCGGGTTCCTCACCGCGGCGGAATTTCACGAGCGGCGTTTTCAAAGAAACGTTTGCGGGCACGCATTCCGAGGAGGAATACCCCGGGATCAGCAGATACTCGTTGAAGGTGCGGGACGGTTCGGAAATGAAGGTTGCCATGCGCG
>CAMYWS010000112.1 GCA_947302865.1 uncultured Clostridia bacterium | reverse complement strand
ATCTTACCACTTATAGGAGAAATGGACCGGATATCCGTTGTTGATCAGCTTGTCGAGAACGTCGTAGTAGGTGTCGGTATCGCCCATCTCGATGACGATCGTTTCGAGCTTTTTGCAGCCCTTCAGTTCGTCGATCGTGCTCGATTTGATCTTCAGCCCGCTCAGATCCAGCTTTTTCAGCGCGGTGAGCTTGCCGAAGCCGGTCAGGTCCTTTATGCCGGTCTTGTGGATGCGGAGCTTTTCGAGCTTCTTGAGCGAGGTCAGCGGCTTGGCGTTTTCGATCTTCTTGTCGTTTCCGAGGTGCAGATACGTCAGCTTCGAAAGATTCCCGAGCGGGGTGACGTCCGAGATGTTCTTGATGCTGTACAGATACAGCTCTTTCAGACCGGTGAGCTTTCCGATCGACTCAAGGCACTTGTTCGACAGCGGATTGTCGCCCATGTTCAGGTACGTCAGGTTCGTAAGCCCTTCGAGCGGGGACGTATCGGTGACCTTGTTGTGCACGAAGCTCAGATCGGTCAGCGCCGTAAGTCCCTTGACCCAGCTGATGTCCTTGACCGCGTTGCCGTCGCCCGTACCGCAGCTCTGCAGCTTCAGCACGCGCAGCTTTGTGAGCCTGCCGAGCGGCTCGTAACTCTGCAGACTGGTGTAATCCAGCACGAGCTCCTCCAGGTCCGGACACAGAAGGACCAGGTTTTCAACGTCCTCCGGGGGAATATGATTCGGGTTGTTGCTCTTTCCGTCCGTGCCGAGCGCGCTGCCCTTCAGGACCTTGGATCCGGTCTTGACCTGCTTGCCGCCGAACATGAAGTAATCCGGCACGGGGGTTGGCGTCGGCGTCGGGGTCGGCGTGGGCGTCGGCGTGGGCTCCGGCGTCGGCGAAGGCGTCGGGGTCGGTTCGGGCGTCGGGGTCGGCGCTTCCGTGGGTTGTTCCGTCGGCGCTTCGGCGGGCGCGGCGGTTGACACTTCGATCGTTTCTCCGGTTGGCTTCGGCCCGGCCGGGTCTTCCGCCCCCTGCGTTACGACCGGCTCCGGGGTCTTTGCGGGTTCCTCCGCTTTCGGCGTCGCCTCTGCGGACGAATTGTCAATCCGCTCGCAGCGGATCGTATAGCAGCGCGGCAGCAGGATCAGGCAGATCGAGACCGCCATTGCGACGATCACGAAGATCAGTGTGATCACCACCCAGACCGGCACGCCGCTTTTTCCCGTTTTTTTCGGATTTCCGGACGTTTGTTCCATAAGCTCCTCCCTCTGCGCGATCGCGCAATTCTATCCATATACAGCATACCATATCCGGCGCCGTTTGAAAAGAGCAATTTCAACAGGCGGTGACATGATTTGCCGATCGACGGCGGTTCGCGCACGAACCGCCGCCTTGTGCCCGTTTTCGTACTTTTCCACATACAAACCGTCTTTGAAACCCGCATAAATACAAGGAATGTGGATAACTCGGTGGATAAGGTGGAAAAGAAGCGTGGATAGTGTGTCCAAATTGTGAACGACGTTCTGCTCAGTCGCGGTACGGGCTTTTGTAATCTTTCGTCGGCGGAAACAGCTCCCGGATCTTTTCCAGATTCGCGGCGCGCTGCGCATCGGTCATGCCGGGCGGGTTCTTTGGCGCGTCATCCCCCGGCGCATCGGCAGGACCGCCGGACGTCCGCTCCGCCGTATCGACGGACGGGCATTGCCCCTCGCTGAAGGGGATGCGCCCGGACGCGCCCGACGCCTGCTTCGGATACGCATAGATGTCGTAATACACGCCGTACCGATCGCGCCGCTCGACCGCAAAGCCCTTTTCGATCAGCTCGGACAGAATTGCCTTTGCCTCGTCCGGCGAAAGCTTCAGCGACCGGACGATCTCGCTGAACCGGAACTGCCACGTTTCCGACCGATCCAGAAACGCCGTCAGCATCCCGAGCGCCGATACCGAAAGAAGGCCGCCGCGGATCACGCGGGAATCCGTTGCGGAAAAATATCTGTACTGATTTTTGAAGACTGCCATACTGCTCTTTCCTCCCGACGGAACCAGTATGGCATAAAAACTTCGGACAGGTTTCCCGGAATTTTGTCCGGTTTCATTTCCTCCCTTTCGGGGACTTTCTTCCTATGTATCAAAAAAAGAAAGAGTATAAATATAGAGGAAACAGAGAACGGAGAAACATAAACAGAGAAGATCTTCTCCTCTATAGAGAAAAAAGTCATATCTGTTTCTTCTCTATATAGAAGAAAGATTGTTTCCTCTATAGAAAAAGGACGGTCTCCTCTATAGAAAAAAGATACAAGAAGATTGTTTCCTCTGCAGGAAAAAGAAGGTCTGTTTACAAAGCGCTCCCGCCGTCTTTCTGCTTGACAGGATGCAGCGCCTCCCGTTACAATATACAAGAACAAAACACACGGGAGGCACGGTATGGAACGGTTTTCGGAGCTTTTGAAGGGCAAGCTCGCCTTCGGCTGCATGCGCATGCAGTGCGACGACAAGGGCGAGATCGACATGGACAACTTCCGCGCGATGGTGGACTGCTTCCTCGACGCTGGCTACAACTATTTCGACACGGCGCACGTCTATTTCGACGGCAGAAGCGAAAAGGCGCTCCGCGAGGGACTTACGAGCCGCTATCCGCGCGAACGGTATGTGCTCACGAACAAAATGTCCGACAGCTGTTTTCAGACCGAAGCGGACATCCTGCCGTATTTCAACCTGCAGCTCGAGATCTGCGGCGTGGAGTATTTCGACTTCTACCTTCTGCACGCGATCCATCAGGGCAACTATCAGAAGTTCCTCGACTGCCGCGCGTTCGAGATCGCGCAGGAGCTGAAGGCGCAGGGCAGGGTAAAGCACGTCGGCTTCTCGTTCCACGACTCGGCGGAGTTTTTAGACCGCGTGCTCACCGAGCATCCGGAGATCGAGATCGTGCAGATCCAGTACAATTATCTGGATCTCGACGACCCGAACGTGCAGTCGCAGGCATGTCTCGACGTGCTGAAAAAGCACGACAAGCCCGTGCTCGTCATGGAGCCGATCAAGGGCGGCAGTCTGGTCTTCCTGCCCGACGCGGCGCTCGAAAAGCTTGCCGCGCTGAACGAGGGCTCGCCTGCCGAGATCGCATTGAGGTTCGTCGCGGAACAGGAGCCGGTCGTGATGATCCTCTCCGGCATGAATAACCTCGAACAGATGCGGGAGAACATCGCCTTCATGCACGACCCGAAGCCGCTTTCCGAAGCCGCGCATCAGGCGATCGACGAGGTCCGCGGGATCATCCGCTCGCTGCCGCTTGTGGCGTGCACCGGCTGCCGCTACTGCACGGACGGCTGCCCGATGAGCATCAACATCCCCGGGATCTTCCGCTGCATGAACGAAAAGATCAAGTTCCCGAACCGGCCCGGCAGCCGCTACGGCTGGGTCACAGGCAAGGGCGGCAAGGCGTCCGACTGCATCGAATGCGGTCAGTGCGAGGATATCTGCCCGCAGCATCTTGAAATCCGCGAACTCCTGAAGCAGGCGGCGGCGCAGTTCGAGTAAGGCAAAGAAATAAGGGGCTCTGAAGAGCTACTCTCAAAAGGTGTTTTTCAAACAGCCGCAACAGCTTGCAGCAGGACGATTCGACCTCCCTCTGACGAGGGAGGTGTCACCGATAGGTGACGGAGGGAGAGATGACTACCCCTCAGTCTCGGCAAGCCTCGACAGCTCCCCTGACAAGGGGAGCTCGTTTTTTACCGTAAGGACGCACTTATACACCACTGATACAGTCAGCGGTGACAACCTGCTATATCGGGACGTGCGGATTCGGAGCGTTGCTTCTAAACGCGATTCAAAAAAATGCAGTCCTGCAAAAAGAATAAGCCGGAGTCCCGGCTTTTTCATTGCTATTATGGGATTGATTTGATTTCCATGCTGCCGATATTTCCATCTGCATCAAAATAAAAAAGATATGATTGTGTCAGGATCGGACAGGTTCCGGTTGCAAGTCGCTGCTTGCCCGTTTTCGTCATTGCACAGATGTCTCCGGACGACGTGGAATAGATCAGTTTATCGCCTTGAACTGCAAACGATACCGCATCTTGCTCAATGAGAGTCGTTCCTTTATCGGATGAAAGACGATTGAGACTGTACCGTTCAAGCGCATAATTGCGATTGTAGTTGATACTGTATAACATGTCGCCCGAAACAGCCATAGCGTAAGAGTATCCCGGAATACTTTCCGATGCTCCTGTTGTCAAATCCTTTGCGGTAATGGATTCATGACTTGCATAAATGAGATTGTTTCCGCGAACGGCAAGATCATGCATAACATAGGCGTTCGAATACTCCTTGCCGATTGTCTCCGACTCCGACGTTGTCAAGCGGATACGATACATCTGCACGGGATTGACCGTGCTGCAATAAACCCATTCATCCGCAACGGCATATCCGACAATATCTGCCGAAAAAAGGACATCCTCCGTACCTGTCAAAAGGCTATAACGACATAGATGCTTCACGTGCACGGCATCGGCTTCTTTCGACGCTTCGCTTTGCAGATAGTATAAGCAACCGTCTCTTTCGCACAACTCGATAAAAGGCGTTTCGTTCATATGCTCGCTTAATCTGATCACGGAATCGAAATGATCATCCATTCGGGACAGACGATTATCATCTGCCGGATTCGCAAAATAGAAAAAGCCGTCCTTTTCGATGATATACCCGCCGGATGACGAAGCGGCGGATTGTGCGGCGACCTGATTGTTGCAGCCAAAAAACAACAGCGCTGCAATCAACAGGAAAGGCATCATCCATAACGAGCGTTTCAAGAAACACACCCCCTTTTTGTTATTATAAGCCATACATGCAATAGAAATACAAAATATGTATGAAGAATTTGTGAATTCAAAGTATCTTATCAAATGATAAGGTTGAAATGCAAAATAAAAAGCACAGCCGGTCGAAAACCGACTGTGCTTTGAATAAACCCCTTGACAAACCTCCTCCGAAGAGCCCTTTTTAATGCACTTGTTATCTCCTCCTTGCGCCTCGGGCGAGGGAGAAGAGCCGCAGGACCGTGACGAACGAGCCGAGCGCGG
>CAMYWS010000111.1 GCA_947302865.1 uncultured Clostridia bacterium | reverse complement strand
TTCGACGAGCGCGGGCAGGTCGACCGAGCCGAACGTCGGCTTTTCGACCGCCGTGAATCCCTTCTTTTGCAGCGCGTTCAGGACCTTTTCGTTGAGTTCCCAACCCAGCGTGCCTTTGATGCAATGCGGGACCGGCAGAAAGCGTCCTTCGCGCGTGTCCATGTAGGTTTCGTCATGCGTGTCGAGCGTCGCGAAGATCATGCCCTCGAAGCCCTCGATCTTTTGTACGACCGCGGGAACGATCGCCGCCGCCTCCGCGGTGCCGAGCGCGCCGTCGATAAAATCCTTCTGCATGTCAACGACGATCAAAAACCGTTTCATGATCTGCTCCTTTCCGTTTCGGGTCGGAGACCCGTTCAGTCCTTACGTTTATACAGCTTTGCGGGACGATGACCCGCACCCTGCGTGAAGCGCGGCGTTTCTTCCACGTACGCCGCGACCTTTCGCCGGAAATTTGCAACCGCGACCGGTTCGCCCGTAAGCGTCTCCTGCACCTTCTGCAGCGCAAACAGCGTGAATTCCCGCGGGAGAAAATCAAAGATCAGCTCAAACTCCGCCGCCCGTGTCCGAAGCTGTCTGAGCGCGGCGGCGATGATCGACGTGTGATCGAACGCGAGCTGCTGTTCTCCCTGCGGGACCAGCGCCTCGCCGTACAGTGTCTTCCGCGCCGTCAGCTCCGAACGGATCACTTCCCCGTCCCCGGTGAGCGTCACGGCGCACGCACCGGAACCGCGGTCTTCGAAAGCGACGTCGAACCATTGCGCGTCGGACGCGTCGCTGCCCGCTTTCGGCGCCGCGTCGCTGTTCAGAATGCAGGTGAACGCGTTGGAAACGATCCGTCCGCGCGGGTCGCGGTCGATCGCGCTGAACACACCGAGGTACAGCATCGCGTTCGGCGTGATGCCGGTCTCCTCCTTCGCTTCGCGCAGCGCGCACGCCTCGACGGTCTCGTCCATCCGCAGAAATCCGCCCGGCAGCGCCCAGCGTCCGAGAAACGGATGCTCGCCGCGCCGGATCAGCAGCAGTGAAAGCGTGCTTTTCGGGTCCTTCCTGAAACTGTCGCCCGCGCTCGTACGCATGCGGAAGATGACGAGGTCGGCCGCGACCGACGGGCGGTCGTAGTCCTTGATGCTGTATCCGCGCAAATAGTCCTGTTCCGTTATCATCCGATCTTCTCCTTAAAACCGGGCGGCGTTTCTCCGCCCCTTATACCACCAGATTGCCGCTTCTGTCCGAAACGCCTACCGAAACGATCGCGCCGGAATTGAATTCGAGCCGGTCCCGTTCCATGCCGTCGCTGAAGATCACGCCGTTCTCCGACATATTGGACGTGATGCGCAGCGGGTGCGTCTCGTCGACCGTTCCGAACACCAGACTCGCGCCGGTCGACCGTGACGGATACGGTTCCCGCACGACGTAATACAGAAACCGGGATTCCCACGTGAAGCCGGTCGAGACCGCGGGTCGGGCGTTGACGCCGCACGCGGCGTCGATCCCGGACACGCCCGCAAGCACGCTTTTCAGCCATCCCGTCGCGCCGAGCCCGGTGGAGATGATGATCCCGCTCGAGCTCTGCTGCTCCGCCCTGCCGGACGTTTCCAGCACGTAGCGGGCGGATGCGTGCGTGCGCTGTCCGATGAAGATATCGTTGACGCCGCACAGCGTCTGTCCGTCGTTCAGACGCGCTTCCGCAAGCGTGACGCGCCTGACCCTGCGCTGCCCGCGCACCGTTTCGGGAACGATGCGCGGCAGATCCGCCGCGGAGAACGGCAGCAGAACGCCGTCCCAGCGTTTGGGATCCGGATTCACGCCGATCAGCTTCTGCGTCGTCAGGTATTTCAGCGTATTGGCAACAAGTCCGTCGCGTCCGATCGCGATCACCAGATCGTTCTCCCCGAAGAGGAGATCCGGGACCATGCCCCTGTCCACGATCTGTACGCGTCCGTACTGCCGGAGAAACGACGTCGCCTGCTCGACCGCGCTGTTGTACGTGCGGTCCTCTTCGAGATAATCACGGAAGTCCCCCCCGTGGTGTTCGACGTAGAACTGCGCCTGTCCGACCGTATTGTATCTCCTGACCAGCTCAAAAAGCCGCGTCTTCTGGGTCACCACGACCACCTTCTGATCGGTCATTCGGTTCATTATATCACACCTTCTTTAAACTTTCCAGCAGTTCGGGCGTAATGTTGAGCGTTCCGATCTTCCCGCTGCCCGCGGCGAGCTTCTCGAACGCGCCGGCGATCACTCTGGA
The DNA here is from genome assembly GCA_947302865.1 of uncultured Clostridia bacterium. The sequence continues at coordinate 2,851 of CAMYWS010000111.1, read as the reverse complement.
CGGGTCCATGTTCATGGCGGCAAGGGCGATGATCACGTCGGAGCCGAGACTTCTGTACGCTTCCATGACGACGCGTACCCGGTACGCTTCCGCGTCGGCGTCCTTCTTGGCGTTTTCAAGCTGCAGCTCGGCAAGCTCCTTCTTTTTCTTTTCGATCTCGATCTTCGCGTCGGTCATCCGTCTCTGCAGATCGATATCCGACTCGACCTTGATCCGTTCGCGCTCCGACTCGCTCTTCGTCTTGATCGTCGCAAGTTCGTTCTCCTTCTCCAGCAGCATGCGCTTCGTCGCGACCTCGGTCTCGCGGATTCTCTTTTTCTTTTCTTCGACCGAGATCTCGGTGGACAGCTCGTTTTCCTTGACCTTGCGTTCCTGTTCGATCGAGGCGTTTCTGCGCTCGTACAGCGCGTCGTCGCTGTCCTTCAGGATCTCCTCGCGGGTGCGGGCTTCCAGCGCGCGCTGCGTCTCGCTGTTCGCGCCGATCTTCAGGATCGAAAGGCCCATAATCTCGACGCCGAGCGCCTTGACTACCTCGTCCTCCCGGAGCTCCGAAAGGATCTGCTGCGCGAAATCGCGATCCTCGCGCACGGCTTTGGTCAGTTCCATCGTTCCGATGCGTTTGCGGATCTGCACGTCGAGAAGGTTCAGAAGCCGCTTGCTGAGCTTTGCGGTCGGGTCATTGAGATACGCTTTCGTCTGCAGATTGACTGCAAAATTCATCAGCGAAGCGATGCGCTTGTAATCGACGATGCGGAAAGTCAGCTGTCCCTGTACGGATACGCTCTGATAATCGGCGGTCTTTTCGTCAAAGATGAAATCAACGTCCATTGCGGAGGTCGGAATCACCGCCGCGGAGGTATTCAGCGGGAAGCAGTGAAAGGAAAGCCCCGCGCCGGATTCGATCAGCTTGCCCTTGCGATACCGCAGCACGAAATCGTTCGGAAGAAATTTGACGTACATTGCAGTTACCTCCTGAATTTGTATTTGCCGGAACGTCCCTTGTTCCTTGCATCTTGATATTATCACTATGATATTATCTTGTCAATAGGATGTCGGTTGATGAGAAAAATATATTTGTCGGCATGTCGGATCGCGCAGCACGTAACGGAAAAGACACACGCCTTCCTCCGTGCGCCGAAGGATCCCATCGAGGAGAACGGACGATACCCTGACACGCCGGAATACGGCGGCGACCGATACGATTCCTTCGGTTTTCCGCTGTGATCGGCGAAGACCGCATGCCGCACGGCGTGAACAAAACCGCGGTCAAGTACCTGATCCTGCGTCTAAACGGTCATCTGTATCCCAACCGGGACAGCAAAGCAAGTCTGATCTTCTGACAAACACGCTTCTCTTTCGTCCGGCGCGTCTCGGCGTCGGGCTTTTTTCGATATCCTGTTCAATCTGCAAGGTTCTACCGGGATTCACCCTGCGCCGTATTGCGAAAAATCGTTGTGTCGGTTATAATGCAATCGAAGAAAGGGATACGATCGGACGATCGGGAAAGGACGCGAGGGTCATGAACGACTATTCCTTCGGAGAAAAGCTGTACCGGTATCGAAAGGCCGCGAACCTGACGCAGGCGGCGCTTGCCGAACGGCTCGGGGTAGGAAGCAAAGCGGTCTCCAAATGGGAGAACGGCGCGGCAAAGCCGACGACCGAGATGCTCAGAAAGCTCGCCGCCCTGTTCGGGACGACCGTAGAGGAACTGCTCAGCTTACGGGACAGCGCGCAGGAAAAGACGGTGACGAAGATCGTGCTGACCGGCGGACCGTGCGCCGGCAAAACGACCGCTTTGAGCTGGATCCAGAACAACCTGCCGAAATACGGATACACGGTCCTGTTCGTTCCGGAGACAGCGACCGAACTGATCGGCGGCGGGGTCACGCCGTGGGGCATGGAAACGAACCTCGATTATCAGCGCTGTCAGATGCAGCTGCAGATGTATAAGGAACGGATCTTTGAGCAGGCGGCGCAGGCGATGCCTTCGGAGAAGGTCCTGATCGTGTGCGATCGCGGCGCGATCGACAACAGGGCATATATGTCGGATCTGGAATTTCTGCGGCTGTGCGAGGAACTCAACATGAGCGAAATAGAGCTTCGGGACCGGTATGACGCGGTCTTTCATCTGGTGACCGCGGCGAAGGGCGCGCTTGACGCCTATACGACCGCGAACAACGCGGCGCGGCGGGAGACGCCGGAGCAGGCAGCGGCGCTGGACGATCAGCTGATCGCCGCATGGACGGGACATCCGCATCTGCGGATCGTCGACAACTCGACGAACTTCGAGGACAAGCTGAAACGGCTGCTCAAGGAGATCATGCATTTCTTAGGCGAGCCGGAGCCGCTGGAGATCGAACGCAAGTTTCTCATTGAATATCCGGACCTCAAATGGCTCGAATCGCAGCCGAACTGCCGCAGGGTCGACATCATCCAGACATATCTCAAGTCCGCGCCGGACGAGGAGATCCGCGTGCGTCAGCGCGGCGCGGACGGAAGCTATGTATATTACGAAACAATCAAGCGGACCGTTACCGGCATGAAGCGTGTGGAGATCGAGCGGCGGCTCACCCAGAAGGAATATCTGAAGCGGCTCATGGACGCCGACACGACCCGCCGGCAGATCCGCAAGACGCGCTACTGCCTGATGTACGAGAACCAGTATTTCGAAATCGACGTCTATCCGTTCTGGACGGACAGAGCGATCGCGGAACTTGAACTTGCCGACGAACAGCAGCCGGTCGTGTTCCCAAAGGAGCTGAAGATCATCAGGGAGGTCACCGACGACCCGGCGTACAAGAATGCCGCGCTGGCGAAATTATAACGCAAAGAAATGATCCCTTCATCCATA
>CAMYWS010000110.1 GCA_947302865.1 uncultured Clostridia bacterium | reverse complement strand
TCTGTCCGGCAAGGATATCGTCGTCGATCCGTTTGATCAGCGAGAACAGCAGCGCGCGATACCCCTCTTTCTGCTCCGCGTTCAGGACGGTGGAAGGGATCTTGCGCTGATTGACGCGCCATTGCAGGTCGTACGCGACGGTGTGCTGGATGAACCGCGGGATCGCGCCGAAGCGTTCTTCCGCAAGATCAAACGTCGCCTTTGAAAAATACTCGAGATACGGAAGATACCATGCGGCGTTCAGTCCGGAATTCTGGATCGCGCTGGTTTGACCCGCCGAACGGCGGCGATAGAAATGCGCGGCGTCCGCGACGACGCCGAGCGTCTGTTTTTCGAGCAGAACGGACTGCAGCAGCTTCGCGTCCTCGGCATAGCAGAGGTTCGTGTCGAACGATTTCCCCTTGAGCGCTTCCGCGCGAACGAACGCCGACGTCACCGCAAGCTGCGGGTTGTCCGGCTCTGCGCGCAGATCGATCACGCGCGACCCCCCGTCGTATTTGTAGTTTAAGAAATGACGCCCGTGCTTGCCGTCGAAAAAGAACATCGGAAGCGACACGACGTCCGTTTCGGGATGCGCTTCAAAGAAGGCGTATACCTTGGAGAACGCGTTTTTTGACAGGCAGTCGTCCGCGTCCAGAAAGCTCACGTATTTGCCGCGGACGTGGGGGAGACACGCGTTTCGCGCCGAAGAAACGCCGCCGTTTTCCTTGTGGATCACGATCACGTTGTCCGGATGCTTTTTTGCGTATGCGTCGCACATCGCCGGACTCTCGTCCTGCGAGCCGTCGTCGCACAGGATCCATTGGATGCCGGAAAACCCGATGTCCTGCTTCAGGAGACTTTCGTAGGTCTCGCCGAGAAACGGCGCGGCGTTGTACACCGCCGTGACGACCGATATTGCGTAAGATCCTTTCAACCGTTCAACCCCCTCGGCGCGCATTGATCCGTCTGTTTCATTATAATGAGCCGCCGGATAGCTGTCAATCTGTATCATGCACCGCCGGATACCTGTTAATCTGTAAACAAACGCACGCCGGAGCGTGCGTTTCTGTCATCGTTTGGCTTTTTTCCGGGATGCGCGGAACTTTTTCCAGACGCCCCACATGCGGAAGCCGGTGGAAACGAGCAGCACGCCGACCGCCATGGAACCCGCGATGGCCGCGGTCAGCATGCCCTTGTCATACGCCTCGGCGAGCATGCCGCGGCGGATAAAATCCATCGTATAGTAGATGCCGGAGCCGGGGATCAGCGGAACGAGCGCGCACATCAGGTAACTCGTCGCCGGGAACTTGCGGATGCGCGCCATGATCTCCGCATAGAAGCAGGATGCGGCGGCCGCAACGAGGTACGCGATCGGCTCCGCAAGCCCGATGCGCATGCAGAGCACGCAGACCGGCCACGAGATGATGCTGCCGAGGATCGCAAACGGGATGCCCCGGCCGTGCATGTTGAACATCAGTCCGAAGCCGAGCGTGCCGACGAGCCCCGCGATGCACTGGATCCACAGGGGATGCTCGATCGGATCCAGCGTAAATACGACGTTCGGGAAGATATACCGCGTGAGACTGACCCCGGAGCTCGTGCCGAACACCAGCGCGACCGCGATGATCAGCACCTGCACGAGACGGTTGAGCCCGGACATGGTATCGCCGTAGATGACGTCCCGCAGACTGTTGGTGAACAGGAATCCCGGTACAAGGAGCATGATCGCGCCGATGACCGTGATGTCCGCGTTCTTGCCGAATCCGATCGCCGTAAACGTGTTCGCCAGAAACCCGAGGATGAAGCTGCACACGAAAGACGTGAAGAAAGCGTTCGCATGGAACTTCCCCATAAACCGCGTGACCGCACCGATCGCAAGCCCGCAGATGCCTGCCGCGAGCCCTTCGAGGATCCCGCCGCCGAAGAATACGCCGAAGCCGACGCCGACCAGAAACGTGGCGAGATAGTAGATCGGAAGCGGGTAGCGGCAGACCTTTTTCTCGGTCTCCCGCAGAAGTCTTCTTGCCTCCGGCATGTCCGGCTTTTCCGCGCAGATACGGCGGCACAGCGCCGAGTAGCGTTCGATGCCGTCCAGCATCGTCTCCGAGCCCTTCTGCCGGCGGATCTTCGTCAGGATCTGTCCGTCGTCGGTCTCCATGCTCGCCATGATGCTGCCCGGGATCACAAACGCGTCCGCACGCTCGACGCCGTACGCCTCGATGACACGGTCGATCGTTTCCTCGACGCGATACGTCTCCGCGCCGCACGCCTGCAGCTTGTTTGCAAGCGACACCGAAAACTCCAGAAGTTCTTCGTAAAACGCGGGATCCTTCTTCTGTTCGCAAAGCTCCTTCGCCGCAGTCGTATCCGCCGCCCCGGGAAGCGGAAGCTTTTTCTTCTGCGCCAGTATGTTTCGTTTCTTTCCGTCGATCATTTCCGATGATTTCCCCGTATCTGTATTGCGTGCAAAAAGTATAACAGCGCCGCATGCAAATTGCAAGCTGTTTTGCAGGAAAGCATCGAATACCGCTTGCCCGATCCGTCTTCGCGGAGTATAATAATAGCAATCATCTGAAAAAGGACCGCGTCATGAAACGAAAACCCGATAATCAAAAAGGCGGCAGTCTGTTCTCCGTCGCGATGATCTCGCTCGGACTGATCTTGTATTTCATCGTGTTTCTCTGGGCGTTCATCTTCCTGATCGTCTTTTCCGACCGGATGCCGAAATGGCTGTATTTTACCCTGCTGTTTCTGTATTTTGCGATGCTGACGACTGTCGGCATGGTCCTGTACCGGCGAATCGAGCTGCGGAAGGAGCGCGCGCTGTACGGCGACGAAGCGTTCTTTGCCGCGCATCCGAAGGAATGGAAGCGTGAGCTGCGCCGCTGGAAGAAATCGGGCGCATACCATACCGTCACGAACGATATCCCCGCGGTCCTGCAGAGCAACGACGGAAGTCCCCTGAAGCGGGGCGTGCCGTACGACGAATTGTATTATGAAATGTGCCCGAACGCGCTTCGGAGGGACCTGAGACGGCAGCGGTTCTTCCGCCGTGTCCGCGGACGGCTGACCCGCACCTCTTTGGAACCTTCTCCCTATGAACGGAGACTTTCGGAGCTTACACAAAAGTTCCGGGACGACCGGGATGCGAACGTTTGAGCGCGCGGAACCCGCCCGACAGGCCGGGATTGCTTTTTCGGAAGGATTATGAAGAAAAGAAACGCTGCGACGTGCTTCAGCGGCATGCCGGCAAACCAGCTCGCCGCGCCATGCTATGAGCTGTACGGCCGGACGTATCCGCATCGGCGCAGGCGGAGACTCACGCTGCTCAAACTGCGCCGTCCTTGAAAAGCCGACGTCCTCGTCACGCGCGTCCGCGCCGTATGAGAACCGCCTTGAGAAAAACAAAAAACCGATCGAAACCCTGGAGGACTGAACCGTTATGTCACTGGAACGCGCAAAAGCATATCTTCTCGAAAAAGGGCTTGCGGATCATATCATCATTCCCGCGCACAGCAGCGCAACGGTCGCGGAGGCCGCGGAGGCGCTCGGCTGCGAGCCGGGCATGATCGCAAAGACCCTGTCGTTTCTGCAGGGCGACCGGCCAGTGCTGATCCTTGCGGAAGGCAGCGCGCGCATCGACAACGCAAAATACAAGGCGCGCTTTTCCCGCAAGGCAAAGATGATCCCGCCGGAGCTTGTCGAGCAGCTCGTCGGGCACTCGGTCGGCGGCGTCTGCCCGTTCGGCGTCAACGAGGGCGTCGCTGTCTATCTTGACGAGAGTCTGAAACTGCACGAAACCGTCTATCCCGCCGCGGGTACGGATCACAGCGCCGTGCGGCTTACGATCGCAGAGCTTGCGCGTGCCTGTCCCGACGCGCAATGGGTCGACGTCTGCCGTCTCTGACCCGCGGCCGTTTCCCGGCAAAACCGATCCGGAAAAGCCCGTTTTTTTTCACATACATGCGACGCAAGGTTGCATTTTTCGTCAATATGTGATATAAAATGTGGCATGAAACGAACTGTTGTATTGCTGCTTTCCATCCTGCTTCTGCTCGGCTGCGCGGAGTATCCTGCCGCGCCGGTCGTCGTTGCTTCGGAAACGGAACAGCCGACGCCTCCCCAAAGCGATACCGTTTCGGACGTGATCGTCAAGGTCGCCGAAACGCGCGCGCCGGAGACGGAAGCGCCGCTGCCGACGCTGCCGCCGACGCCTTCGCCCGAGCCGACGCCGTCGCCTACGCCCACGCCGGAACCGACGCCGACGCCGGAGCCCACGAAGGACCCGAACCGGCCGATGGTCGCGCTGACGTTTGACGACGGTCCAAACCTGACTCTGACCGTGCCCGTGCTCGAAAAGCTTGAGCAGTATCATGTCAGGGCGACGTTCTACGTGCTCGGTTCCGCGATCAACGACAAGAACGGATACATGCTGCAGATGATGGTGGACGGCGGGCACGAGATCGGTGTGCACGGGCTGAACCATGACAAGATGACGCAGTTTTCCGGCAGAAGAAACGCGGAGCGCCTTCTGAAAACGTGCGAAGAGATCTCCGGCTGGGTCGAGGGCGGCTATCAGCCCAGAACGATGCGGCCGCCGGGAGGAAGCACCAACGGGCACGTGACAAGCGGCGCAAAGCAGGCGGGGCTTGCGGTCATCCGGTGGTCCGTGGACACCTACGACTGGAAGACGCAGAACGTGAAGAAGATCATGGACGTCGTCAAAAAGGAGACGAAAAACGGATCCATCATCCTCTGCCACGACCATCACAAACCGACGCTCGACGCGCTCGATGAAATGATCCCGTGGCTTCTCGAACAGGGCTACGATCTTGTGACGGTCTCCGAGCTTCTGGAAAGCTCGGGAACGCCGCTGGAACCCGGCAAGGTCTATTTCCGCAAGGAGATCAATAATTGAATGATAAACGGGATCATACGGTCCCGTTTTTCATACTTGCATCGCGGCGAAACGTGTGTTATAATAAGCATCGCGCCGTGTGCCTGTAGCTCAGCTGGATAGAGTGACAGACTCCGACGCTGAAGACCTATAGTCCTTGATAATTGAAGTTTTTTTGCATATGTGCCTGTAGCTCAGCTGGATAGAGCGTTAGACTCCGACTCTA
>CAMYWS010000109.1 GCA_947302865.1 uncultured Clostridia bacterium | reverse complement strand
ACGGTCTTCCCCGAGGAGGAGATGAAGAACATCCACAACGCGCGCTACAAGACCTCGAGCGGCTACAAGGACGTCTGGGAGGTCAAGAAGGGCACGTACGCCTACACCGGCATCGACGAGATCACGCGTACCGGCAACTCCAACCGCCATACGCCGATGAACATGGAATCGAGCATCATCGACTCGGACAATATCTTCTTCTCCTGGCTTGCGATCAAGCTCGGCTGGGATCGGTTCAAGGAATATCTGACGTACATCGGCATGGGCGAGAACGTCCCGTTCGATCTGCCGACGCAGAAGTCGCAGATCAAGAACGAGGAGAGCGTCGAGACCTACAACCTGCTCGCGATGAGCGGATACGGACAGGGCGAGCTTCTGGTAACGCCCCTGCAGATGGCGTGCTATATCGCCGCGTTTCGCAACGAGGGCAAGGCGCCGGTCCCGTACATCGTCGATTCCATCTGGCAGGCGGAGGGGCAGAACTACACGGAAATGTACCGCCACACGGAGAACACGACATGGAAAACGATCTGCTCCAAGCAAAACGCCGAAACGATGGCGAACATGATGATCGGCGTCTGCCGTTCACCGCAGGAGCACGGCGGCACGGCGCGCAACCTCGGCGTGCGCTCGTTTGTGATCGCGGGCAAGACGGGAACGGCGGAGGTCGGCAACAAGAAGGATAAGAATTCGCAGTCCAAGAAGGAGATCGCATGGTTCACCGGGTTCCGTCAGGCGAACAAGGACGGCTCCGCGGTGAAGCCGGAGGACGAGCGTCTGGTGCTTGTCATGCTCGAGCTCGACATGGAGGATCTGCCCGAGGAATACGCGCTGATGAAGTTCGTCATTGCGCGCGTGCTTTTGAAGGATGACGAGCTGACCAAGCCCGGCGAAACGAGGCTTGCGCTGATTTCGTCGGCCGCCGGAAACTGAGACGCTTTTGCGCATAGGATAGAATCGAGGGGGAGAACATTATGAAGAAAACCATCGTCTTTACGGGCGGCGGCACGGCGGGGCATGTGACGCCGAACCTTGCGCTGATCGAACAGCTCGACCGCGCGGAATGGGACATCCACTATATCGGCACGTCCGGCATGGAAAAGGACCTCATGACCCCGGTCCCGGGCGTGACGTATCACGAGATCGACTCGGGCAAGCTTCGCCGCTATGCGAGTTTCAAGACGCTCACCATGCCGATCCACGTGCAAAGAGGGTATCATCAAGCAAAGCGTATCTTAAAAGAGCTGAAGCCCGCCGTGCTGTTCAGTAAGGGCGGTTACGTTTCCGTGCCCGTCGTGGCGGCGGCAAAGGGGATCTGCCCCGTTTTGACGCACGAATCGGACTATACGCCCGGTCTTGCCAATAGAATCGACGCGCACTTTGCGGATAAGGTGCTCGTGACGTTTGCGGACACGGTTCCGTTCGTCAAGGGCAGCAAGGGCGTGCACACCGGCACGCCGATCCGTCCGGAGCTGTACCGCGGTTCGCGTGAAAAAGCGCTCGCGTTTACGGGGCTTTCCGGAAAAAAGCCCGTGCTGCTTGTCACCGGCGGAAGTTTAGGCGCGCTTTCAGTCAACGTCGCCGTGCGCGAAGCGCTGCCGGAGCTCCTCAAGACCTTTGACGTTGTGCATCTTTGCGGCAAGGGCAAGCTGGACGAGACCTTCCGTGCGCCCGGTTACGTGCAGTACGAATACGTCAAGGATGAGATGGCGGATCTCTTCGCGCTTTCGGACGTCGTCGTGTCCCGCGCCGGCGCAAACGCCGTGTTTGAACTGCTTGCGCTTAAAAAACCCATGCTGCTTCTGCCGCTGTCCGGCGCAAGCACGCGCGGCGATCAGGAGCTGAACGCGGAATACTTCAAAAAGCGCGGCTACGCCCGCGTACTCCTTGCAAACGAGGTCAGCGCGGAGAGCATTCAAAAAGAAGTCCTCGCGCTGTACGACGCGCGGGAATCGTATATCGAGATTATGAAACACGCCGAGGGCGTCGACGGCACCGGGATGATCCTCGATCTGATCCGCGAAGCGGCGAACGCATGACGGCGGCGGAACTTGTTGAAAAACTGAACGGCGAAACGGCGGTCGAAGCGCTGTCCGCGCTCTGCGCGGTCGCAAAAACGAAGCAGGGCAAAGCGGAGATCGAAGATGCGCTCGGCGACCGGTCGATTCTCGGCACGCTGGTCACAAGCGATTCGCCGAAGGCGCGAAAGAATGTCTATCGGCTCGTCGGCGCGCTCGAAAATGAGGCGGACGTGCCGATGCTGACCCGCGCGCTCGAAACCGAAACGACGCTCTTTGCCGTGCCGAGTCTGCTGCTTGCTCTGGGGAAGCTCGGCGCAAAGGACGCGCTGGAGCGTTATCGTATTCCGGCGTCCGGGTCGCCGGAAACGGACAAGCATATCGCCGAGATCACGATCGCGTATGAAAAAGCCATGCAGCGGTTCGAGACCGTTCCGACCGGCACGCGCGAAACGCTTGACGCGCCCGAAAGGATCCTCTGCTTTGCGCCGCACGGCTTTGCAAAGGAACTTTCGGACGAGCTTGCCTCTCTCGGGCTTTCGGGCACGGTCAAGGGCGACGCGGTGCAGGTGAAGACGGCGGATATCGCGCGGGTCTATCGCGCAAACTGCATGACGGAGGCGCTGCTGCCGATCGCGTCCGACGTGCCGATGGAGCCGGGGGCGATCGCCGCCGCGGCGAAAACCTGCATCGGGACGCATTACCGCATCGAGATCCGCGGATATCTCCGCGACCGCGGCGGATTCATCGAAAAGCTGAAAGTTCTTCTGGACGGGCACAACAATCCGTCGGCGTACGACTGCGAGCTTCGGATCGACTCGCGAAACGATGTCTGCGATCTCTACTGGAAGCTCTGGAACGTGAAGGACGAACGCTATCCGTGGCGCAAGGGGACGCTGCCCGCGTCGATCCATCCGGCGATGGCGCACGCGCTGAGCCGCTTTGCGCTGTCGCTTGTGAAAAAGGAACGCCCCGCTGTGTTCGATCCGTTCTGCGGGTCCGGCTCGCTGCTGTTCGCCTGTGAGACGCAGGCGCGTTGCCGATCGCTTATCGGCGTGGACAAGAGCAGTACGGCGATCCGCATTGCGCGGGAGAACGCCAAGGCGGGGGAAAGCAGGGCGCGGTTCATCTGCCGCGACATCCTGCACTTTGAAGCGAAGGAAGGCGCGGACCTCGTGATCTCGAATCTGCCGTTCGGCACGCGCGTCGGCTCGCACCGCGAGAATGAAACGCTGTACGCAAAGTTTCTCCGGCGGCTTCCGTACTTTCTGAACGACGGCGGAAAAGTCGTGCTCTACACCGCGGACGCGAAGCTTCTGGAGCGGCTGATCAAAGACAATCCGAAGCTGAAGCTTACCGAAAAGCGCCGCACGGCGGCCGGCGGGCTTTCCCCGTGGATATTTGTGATTGACAAATCGCCCGCAGGTTCGTACAATGACAGGAATAAGGAGAGGAAATGATATGAGACAGAAGTATTACATCACCACCGCGATCCCCTATGCATCGGGCAAGCCGCATATCGGCAATACCTATGAGGCGATCCTCGCGGATTCCATTGCGCGCTGGAAGCGCTACGAGGGCTACGACGTCTATTTCCAGACCGGCACAGACGAGCACGGTCAGAAGATCGAAACGAAGGCGAAGAACGCAGGCGTCACGCCCAAGGAATACGCCGACGGCGTTGTCGGCGAGATCAGGCGGCTCTGGGATCTTGTCGGCACAAGCTACGACCGGTTCATCCGCACCACCGACGACGATCATGTCCAAGCCGTTCAGAAGATCTTTAAATATTTGTACGACAAGGGCGACATCTACAAGGGCGCGTACGAAGGTCTGTACTGCGTGGAGTGCGAATCGTTCTTCACGCCGTCGCAGCTCGTGAACGGCAAGTGCCCGGACTGCGGCAGAGACGTGCAGCCCGCAAGGGAGGAAGCGTACTTTTTCAAGATGAGCAAGTACGCCGACCGGCTCATCGACTACATCAACACGCATCCCGATTTCATCAAGCCCGTTTCGCGCAAGAACGAGATGATGAACAACTTCCTGCTGCCGGGACTGCGGGATCTCTGCGTGTCGCGCACGTCGTTTTCGTGGGGGATTCCGGTCGATTTCGATCCGAAGCACGTCGTCTACGTCTGGCTCGACGCGTTGGTAAACTACATCACCGGCATCGGCTATAATTGCGGCGGCGAATCCTCGGAACTGTTCAAAAAACTCTGGCCCGCCGATCTGCACGTGATCGGAAAGGATATCATCCGTTTCCACACGATCTACTGGCCGATCTTCCTGATGGCGCTTGACCTCCCGCTGCCGAAGACCGTCTTCGGGCATCCCTGGCTTCTGCAGGGCGACGGCAAGATGAGCAAGTCCAAGGGCAACGTCATGTATGCCGACGACCTCGCGGATCTGTTCGGCGTAGACGCGGTGCGCTACTACGTGCTGCACGACATGCCGTTCGACAACGACGGCACGATCACGTGGGATACGCTGATCGAACGGCTGAACGCGGACCTTGCGAACACGCTCGGCAACCTCGTCAACCGTACGGTCGCCATGAGCAACAAATATTTCGGCGGCACGGTACGGGATACCGGCGTCGCGGAACCGGTCGACGCGGAACTCAAAGCAGTCGCTGTCGGCGCGCGTGACCGCGTGAAAAAGGCGATGGACGAGCTTGTCATTTCGGACGCGCTCGAGGAGATCTTCAATATCTTCCGCCGCTGCAACAAGTATATCGACGAGACCGCGCCGTGGGTCCTCGCGAAGGATCCGGAGAAAGCGGACCGCCTTGCCGAGGTGCTGTATAACCTCATCGAGAGCATCTCGATCGGCGCAAACCTTCTGCGGTCCTTTATGCCCGCGACGGCGGAGCGCATCTTAAAAGAGATCGGCGCAGAGCCGCGCAACATCGAATCGCTCGAGCATTTCGGCTGGTATCCGTCGGAAAACAGGGTCGCGGGAAAGCCCGAGATCCTCTTTGCCCGCCTCGATCCGAAGGTCGTGATGGAACAGGCGGAAGCGATGATGGCAAAGCAGAAAAAGCCCGCGGAGCCCGCCGAGCCGGAGCAGCCCGAGCTGCCTCCGATCAAGGACGAGATCACCTA
>CAMYWS010000108.1 GCA_947302865.1 uncultured Clostridia bacterium | reverse complement strand
CGCAGGCCGTGATGCGGTTGATGCTTTTCAGCGTCCCCGCATCACGATCCACGGGTTGATTGATATCCACGCGGCACAGGACCGTCTTTCCGCGTACCGAAAGTTCATCCAGCGTTCTGATCCCGAATCGCATCTTTGAACCTCTCTTTGCTGTAGTTTACTTCTTGAAACGTCCGATCTTCAGGTATTCGTTGGTCTTTGCCGTGCCCTCTTCGCAGGTGAGCTGCATCTTCATGGCGGCGCGGATCGCGTCGATCGTTTCGGGGATCGTGACGCTCTCCTGCGGGATGTTGATCGCGTACATGATGTCGTTGCCGCTCTCGACGATGCTGTCCTCCCAGAGACCGATCTCGTACATGTCGCCTCTGCGGTTGCCGAGATCGCGCGCGTACTTGAAGAGACTCGCGTTGCCCTTGAAGCCCTCGTCGATCGTGACCGTGCGGATGCGCGGATGCTTGCGGAACGCCTCGAGCGCCATCTCGCGGGTAATCTTTTTGCCGTCCTTTGCGGTCGCAAGCACGGTGATGATGTGCCCGTGCGTGACCGGCGTATGGACGAGGATGCCCGTTGCCTGGACGTGCGGCATGATCGTCATCAGGTCGACCGCCTGATGCGACGGCGCCTTGTCGATCTGCAAAGCGTTCGTCAGTCCGCGGTGATAATCACCGGGATCCGCGACGCGGCGGATGATCGTGATCGCGACCTTCTCAATGCCGATGATGCGGTCGAGGCAGTCCACCGCGCGGATGAGGCCTGTGGTGTTGCAGCTTGTGAGCTTCAGATAGTTCTGACCTACGCCCTTTTCGTAGTTTGCGTAGCCGTGGAAGAACACGTCCGCGACGGAGTTTTTCTCGCCGCCCTGGAAGATCGCCTTGACGCCGACCTTCTCATACAGTTCCTTGTTCTTTGCGCCGACGCCGCCCGGCGAAGAATCCAGCATGATATCGACGCTTCTGCACAGCTCCTCGAACGTGCCCGCGACCGGGATGTCGTAGCGGTCGAACGCTTCCCTGTCCGCACCGTCGACGAGGTACAGGTTATACTTGACGTTGTTTGCGCCGATCATATCGTTTTCGCGGAGCGCGCGGATCGACAGCGTCGGAGCGAGATCCGCAATGCCCACGAGTTCCATATCGCCCTGCAGGGCGACGCCGTCAGCCAGACGCTGACCGATCGTGCCGTATCCGGCAACGCCGACTCTGATTTTTGCCATCGGTTTGTTTCCTTTCCTGAAATTACGTCAGATCTCGTCGATGCGGACGGGACGGTTTTCGTTCATGGACTTGGTGCACGCGAGCGCGAGGCGGATGGACAGAAGCCCGTCCTCGATGCCGACCCACGGTTCCCTGCCGTTCTTCACGCAGTCGATGAATTCGCGGACCTCCGCCTGATACGAACCCATGTAGCGCTCGAGGAAGAACCACAGCGGCTTTTCGGCGGTCACGCCCTCGACCGTGGAGAGCACGATGTTTGAATCGGAATCGTTCGCGCTGACCACGCAGCCCTTCGAGCCGAAGACCTCGCCGCGCTGATCGTAGCCGTACACCGCCTTGCGGGAGCCGTCGATCGTCGCAAGCGCGCCGTTGGATAGCTTCAGCGTGATCGTGACCGTGTCCACGTCGCCCGCTTCGCCGATCGCGGGATCGATAAGGCACGCGCCCTGCGCGTACACCTCGACGATCTCGAGCCCGGAGAGGTAGCGGACCATATCGAGGTCGTGGATCATCATATCCATGAACATGCCGCCGGACGCCGCGACGTACTTTGCGGGCGGGGGCTCCGGGTCGCGCGAGCTGACGCGCACGAACTGTACCTCGCCGATCTTGCCGTCCTCGACGGCTTTGCGCATGGCGCGGTAGTTGTGGTCGTAGCGGCGGTTGAACCCGACCTGATAGACGAGCTTCTTCGGCGAAGCCGCCAGCGCCGCCTTGACTTCCTCGATCTTCGCGATGCTCTGGTCGATCGGCTTTTCGCAGAAGATGTGCTTGCCTGCCGCGATGGCTTCCAGAGAAAGCGACGCGTGCTGATCGGTGGACGCGCAGATCAGAACCGCGTCGATGCGCGGATCCTCGAGGATCTGCCGATGGTCTCTGTACACGTTCTCGACGCCGACGGACTTTGCCCATTCGGCGACTTCGGGCTTGATGTACGGATCCGCGATCGCGAGGATCTTTGCATCCGGCACGCCCGTGAGGATGCTCTTTGCGTGGACCTGTCCGATGCGGCCCGCGCCGATGATACCGACGTTAACCATAAGTTACCTCCGTCAAATGATACTCTTTTATTCGCAGTACGGCGCGCCTTTGCCCTCGACGAGCGAAGCGTAGGTACGCTGTATTTTTGCCCAGTTCTGGTCGCGGTCGAGCGCGACGCCTCTGCCGACGCCGGACACAATGAGACCGACGCCCTTCTGTTCGATCGTTTCGCCGAACTCGCGCAAAAGCGCCGGCGCGCTGCCGGGCTCCGTGGAGCGGCCGTCGAAGATGACGTGCACGAAAACATCCTGCACGCCGGCTTTCTTCGCCATATCCAGCAGCGCGAGCGGATAGTCGATCGACCCGTGCGAGGATTTCTTGGTGAGCAGCGCAAAGAGATGCAGCGCCGTGCCGCGTTCCTTCACGCCGCGGAGCGTGTTGAGGAAGACCGGGTTTTCGGCGAACGAGCCGTCCTTCATGGCGTTGTCGAGGCGCACGTCGTCCTGCAGCACCACGCGTCCCGAGCCGAGATTGATGTGACCCGCCTCGGAATTGCCCGTCTTGCCTTCCTTGAGACCGACGGCGGGACCGGACGCTTCGAGCTTCGCATAAGGGTAGTTGTCCAGCAGCATGTCCCATTCCGGCGTCGACGCCGTGAAGATCGGATTGTTGTCCGTGGGCTTGTCGAGTCCCCAGCCGTCACAGATCAGAAGCAGCACCTTGCCGGGTTTGCCGAAGCGGAACAGGGGCGAGCCGGTCATTTCCGCGGGCTGTTCAAGCCCCATCGCGGACAGGATCGTCGGCGCGACGTCGCAGAGTCTGCCGGAGTCCTTGATCAATTCCGTGTCCGGTCCGAGCGCGACGCACGCGACGAGGTTCGTCGTGTGCGACACGTGCGGCTTGCCCTCCGGCGTGTGCAGGATCTCGATGTTGCCGTGGTCAGCGGTCACGAGCACCGTGTATCCGCGTTCGCGGGCGTGGGAGACGACCCTGCCGACGTATTTACTGATCGCTTCGCAGGCGACCGGCTTTGCCGCGTCGCTCGACGTATGCCCGATGACGTCGCCGTTCGCGAAGTTTGTGACGATGAAATCATAGCCCTTGTCGAGCCCGTCGCACAGCGTCTGCGCGACGTCGGGGAGCCGCAGCTCCGGCACGGTCTCGAACGGAACGCCCTTCGGGGACGGGATGCGGATATCGTCCTCGCCCCGGAACGGAACCTGATTGCCGCCGTTGAAGAAGAAGGTCACATGCGCGAACTTCTCGCTCTCGGAAAGATGCAGCTGCGTTTTGCCGTTTTCGGCAAGCACCTCGGCGAGCGTCTTCTGCACCTTGCTCGGCGCAAACGCGATCGGAAGGTAGGTGTAGCGCTCGCTGTACATGGTGAGGATCACGAAGTCCAAAGGATCGAGCTTCTCACGCGCAAAGCCCTTGAACTCCGGGTCGGTGAACGCGTCGGTGAGCTCGGTTTCGCGCTCGCCTCTGCGGCAGCAGAAGATCACGCCGTCGCCCGGCCTGACGAGCCCGACCGCGCCGCCGTTCGCGTCGACAAGGTTCATCGGCTCGAAATGATACTCCGAGCCGCCGTTTTCATAAAGCTTTTCCACAGCGCGCGCAAGCGCTTCGCCGCCGGAAAACCTGTACTGTGCCATATCGTTTCTCCTTTCCGATCCTTACCGGATACGCGGCGTCGGATCCTCCGCGGCCTCGGGACAGAATCTGCCTTCGCCCGGGAAAACATTCAAGAGTTCGTCAAAGTGATGGATGATGCAGTCCGGTCGGTTCTCCGCGGTGAGCTTGAACTCGAGTCCGCCGGGGTACTCCGCGCCGACCGTGCCGGCAAAGCAGGACTGCTTCGCGCCGATGATATCGCGCTTCAGGTTGTCGCCGACGAAGCAGCTCTCCTCGGGACGAACGCCGGCTTCCGAAAGCGCAAGGAAATAGATCGCGGGATGCGGTTTCCGCAGCATCGTGACAGAGCTTTGCTGCACCGTGCAGAACAGGTCGCGGATGCCGTCGCGGTCGAGCCATTCGTCGATCTCGATCGTGCCGATGAGGTCGCTGATGATGCCGACCTTGTAGCCGCGTCTGCGAAGCTCCCTGACCGTTTCGATACCCTTTTCGACCACGACGCGCTCGCCTTTCGCCCTGCGGAAGCAGTAGGTCAGCTCCTTGGCGGCTTTTTCGATCCGGTCGCGGTCCCATTCCGGCACAAGCCAGCGCGTCCAGAGCATTTCTTCCGGTGCTTCGCACATATACTTCAGCGCCCACTCGCGGTAACCGTCGTAGCGCTTGTTCAGAAAATCGTAGAACGCGTCCGGGTCCATATCCGTGCCGCACAGCTCCTTAATGCGCGAACGCGCTTCGCGGATGAACGGCAGGTTGTCCTCGTCGACAATGCGGAACGTGCCGCCGAGATCCAGAAAAACAGCTTTGATATCCGTCAGCATCCTTATACCCTCCGTACCTTGTCCCAGGCGACGTGCGGCGCTTTCGGGAAGATCTCCTTGAGTTCATTGAAATCGAAGATGACCGCGTCGGGACGGTTCTCGTCCGTGATCTTTTCCTTCGCGAGCTTTTCCGGCGTGGTGTAGAGGATGAACATGCCGTAGCCCGCAAGGCGCGTGCCTTCGACGTCGCGGTTCAGGTTGTCGCCGATGTAGACGCAGCGCTCCGGCTTCACGCCGAGGATGTCGCACGCCTTGTTGGAGATGGCTGGATCGGGCTTCCGGATCCCCTCCACGCAGGAGAGCAGCACCGCGCCGAAATACTGTTCGAGACCGTCTGCTTTGAGCCAGCGCGGGATCTCCTGCGAGGTGACGAGGTTTGAGATGATGCCGAGCTTGTAGCCGTTCGCGTACAGATCCTTGATCGACTGCGCGCCGTTCGGCGCAACCACGCGGCGGCCGTCCTTGTTGCGGTATTCGATCGTCAGCTCGATCGCGTTCT
>CAMYWS010000107.1 GCA_947302865.1 uncultured Clostridia bacterium | reverse complement strand
TTCCGAACTACCACAATGCGTTCGCGGCGATCTATGAAGGCCGTTATCTCGCGGGTATTGCTGCGGGCATGAAGCTCAAGGAAATGCTTGACGAAGGCAAGATCACCGAAGACCAGCTCAAGATCGGCTACGTCGGCGCGTTCACCTATGCAGAGGTTGTGTCCGGCTATACTTCCTTCTTCCTCGGCGTTCGTTCCATCGTCCCGACCGTCACGATGGACGTCATCTTCACCGGTTCCTGGTACGATGAGAAAGCTGAGAAGGAAAGCGCAATCAAGCTGATGGACGGCGGCTGCGTCCTGATTTCGCAGCACGCTGATTCCATGGGCGCACCGTCCGCATGCGAGAGCAGAGGCGTTCCGAACGTATCCTACAACGGCAGCACCGTTTCCGTCGGCCCGAACACCTATATCGTTTCTTCCCGCATCAACTGGGAACCGTACTATGAGTACGCGATCAAGGCGGCGGCGGCAGGCGAAGCGATTCCGGCAGACTGGACCGGCACGATCGAGACCGGCTCCGTTGAGCTCTTTGAGCTGAACGATGCGGTTGCGGCGAAAGACACGCAGGCGGCGATCGACGCGGCGAAGGCAGCGCTCGAAGCGGGCACACTGCACGTCTTCAGCACCGACGCGTTCACTGTCGGCGGCGCGAAACTTGACTCCTATCAGGCGGATGTCGATACCGATCCGGCATACACCCCGGACACCGAGGTTATCGCGGACGGCTACTTCCATGAGTCCGAATTCCGCAGCGCTCCGTACTTCGATCTTCGCATCGACGGCATCACGCTGCTGAACGAGAGCTATTGATCTGAACGACACGAATTGGGCAGTCTTCCGACTGCCCTTTTTTTCGTCAGGAATCATACTTTTCATTTACAAACGTTTGTGAATCTGATATAATAGTATATCATCGGCAGGGCTATCTGCCTCTGCGGAAAGGATGCACGTCTTGGAAACAGTCAAAAATGCCGTCAGAATGGAAGGCATCACCAAGCACTTCGGCAGCGTGATCGCCAACCGGAACATCAATCTGGAACTGCATGAAGGCGAGATCCTTTCGCTGCTCGGTGAAAACGGCAGCGGAAAGACCACGCTGATGAACATGCTGTCCGGCATCTACTACCCGGACGAGGGACAGATCTATATCCACGACAAGCCGGTGACCATCAAGTCGCCGAAGGACGCGTTCGAACACGGGATCGGCATGATCCATCAGCATTTCAAGCTGGTGGACGTCTTTACCGCGACGGAAAACATCATTCTCGGTCTGGAAGAGAAGGGCATGCTGAATCTCAAACGCGCGGCAAAGCGGATCAAGGAGATCAGCGAACGCTACGGTTTTGACATCGACCCGAATCAGAAGATCTACAACATGTCGGTCTCGCAGAAGCAGACCGTCGAGATCATCAAGGTCCTGTATCGCGGCGCGGATATCCTGATCCTCGACGAGCCGACGGCGGTTCTGACGCCGCAGGAAACGGAAAAGCTGTTTGCCGTCATGCGCAACATGAAAAAGGACGGCAAATCGCTGATCATCATCACGCACAAGCTGCACGAGGTGCTGGACGTATCCGACCGCGTCGCGATCCTCCGGAAAGGCGAATACATCGGCGACGTGGAGACGAAGAACGCGGACCAGCAGAGCCTGACCGACATGATGGTCGGCCGCGCGGTGAGTCTGAACATCGACCGTCCGAAGGCGGAGGAGATCAAAGAACGCCTGCGCGTCGAGCATCTGACCGTGAAGGACGCCGAGGGCGTCAAACGGCTGAAGGACGTCAGCTTCTCCGCGAACGCGGGCGAGATCCTCGGTATCGCGGGCATCGCGGGCAGCGGACAGCGTGAGCTGCTGGAAGCGATCGCCGGATTGCAGCAGATCGAGCCGGAAAGCAGGATCACCTACATCGAGCCGAAGACCGGCGAAGAGCGGCTCATCAACGGCATGGATCCGCTGAAGATCATCCACTCGGGCATTCTGCTCTCGTTCGTGCCGGAGGACCGCTTCGGCATGGGGCTCGTCGGGAGCATGAGCATCACCGACAACGTCATGCTTCGAAGCTACCGGATGGGCAGGTTCAACCCGTTCTATAACCACAAATTCCCGAAACAGCTCGCCAACGAGATCGTCAACGACCTCGAGGTCGTAACGCCGAACATCGACAAAATCCCGCTCCGCCGTCTTTCCGGCGGCAACGTGCAGAAGGTGCTGGTAGGACGTGAGATCAAGCAGAGCCCGACGGTGCTGATGACGGCCTACGCTGTGCGCGGACTGGACATCAACACGTCCTACACGATCTACAACCTTCTGACCGAACAAAAGATGAAAGGCGTAGCCGTTATCTACGTCGGCGAGGACCTTGACGTGCTTCTGGAGCTGTGTGACCGCATTCTCGTGCTGTGCGGCGGGCAGGTGTCCGGCGTCGTCGACGGGCGGAACGTGACGAAGGAACAGATCGGACTGATGATGACCAAACTCGGAGGAGGTGAATAACGTGCATATTGCAAAACGAGACAACCTTCCCGTATGGAAAGCGTGGCTGATCCGCGGCGCGGCGATCGTGATCGCGATCATGCTCTGCGCGTTGATCACGTTCCTGTTCACGAAGATGAATCCGATCACCGTCGTGGACAAAATGTTCAAGGGACTGTTCGGCAGCGAACGCAAGACGTGGAAGACGGCGTATCAGGTAGCATGTCTGCTCGGCATTTCGCTGGCCGTCACACCCGCTTTCAAAATGCGCTTCTGGAACATCGGCGCGGAGGGTCAGGTGCTGATCGGCGCATTCGCAGCCGCCGCCTGCATGTTTTACGCGGGCAGGATGCCGTTCTTCAATAATCCCGGCGTTTCCATGGAGGTCAAGAACGCGATCCTGTTCCCGGCGATGCTGCTTGCCGCCGTGCTTGCCGGCGCGCTGTGGGGCTTTTTGCCTGCGTTCTTCAAATCCCGCTGGAACACGAACGAAACGCTGTTTACGCTGATGATGAACTACGTTGCGCTGCAGATCGTCAAGTTCATGGTTTCCTATCGCGGATTCAAATACCTCTGGTCGCCGAACGGCACCGCGGTCGGCATGATCAACTCGGACCTTGCGTCCGCCGGTATCGGCAATTTCACAAAGATCGGTGGCAAACCGGGTACGCAGTATCTGTTCTCGATCGCCGTCGTCGCCGTTCTGACCGTATTGCTTTACCTGTATCTCCGGTTCAGCAAGCACGGCTTTGAGATCGCCGTCGTCGGCGAAAGCGAACGCACGGCGTCCTATGCCGGCATCAAGGTCAATCGCGTGATCATCCGCACGATGATCCTTTCCGGCGCACTGTGCGGACTGGTGGGCTTTCTGATCGTCGGCGCGGAAGGCACGATCGCCGCCAACTCCGTTGACGGGCGCGGCTATACCGCCGTCATGGTCTCGTGGATGTCGCAGTTCAATCCGATCGGCATGATCTTTTCGTCGCTGCTGCTGGTGTTCATGCAGTTCGGCGCGAAGGAGGTCCCGATGCCGGACGGCGTCAGTCTCGACAAGAACTTTGCAAACATGCTGATGGCGATCATCCTGTTCTTTATCATCGGCTGTGAGTTCTTCATCAACTATCAGCTGCAGTTCGGCCGTCATAAGAAGCGGGAGGTGTGACGTATGTGGAAGTTTATCGCAGACTTTATCCCGAGGGCCGTCGTTTACGGCATGCCGCTGCTGTTCGGCAGCACAGGTGAGATCCTGACGGAGAAATCCGGCAACCTGAATCTCGGCATTCCGGGCATCATGTTTATCGGGGCGATCGCCGGAACGACCGGCGCGTACCTCTATGAGCATTCCGTTGCGGAGATGAACACGTTCCTCGCGGTCATGATACCGATCATGTGCTGTCTCATCGGCTCGTTCCTGATGGGGCTTCTGTATTGCTTCCTGACGGTCACGATGCGCGCGAATCAGAACGTCACCGGTCTTTCGATGACGATCTTCGGCACCGGCTTTGCAAACTTCCTCGGCGGTGTTCTGACCAAGCTTGCAAAATCCGACATCGCAAACCTCGATATCACGAGATCCGTCAACTACTTCGGCGACGGGAACCACCCGGGCTGGCTTGCGTACGTCGGGATCGGCATCGCAATTCTGACCTCGCTGTTTTTGCGGTACACACGCACGGGGCTGCAGCTTCGTTCGGTCGGCGAGAATCCGGCGACGGCGGACGCCGCGGGCGTCAACGTCACACGGTATAAGTATCTTGCGACCATCATCGGCAGCATGATCGCCGGTCTCGGCGGACTGTATTACATCATGGCAAGTTCGCGCACATGGTCGGAGCCGCAGATCGACGCGGCCGGATGGCTGGCGATCGCGATCGTTATCTTTACCACGTGGCGCCCGGCGATCAGCATCTTTGCGTCCATCGGCTTCGGCGGGCTGCTGGTGCTGAGCACAAACTTCCCGATCGGCATCAAGGAGCTGTTCGAGCTCGTGCCGTACGTGGTCACGCTCATCGTGCTGATCATCGTCTCCTTACGCAAGAAGCGTGAAAACCTCCCGCCGCAAAGCCTGGGACTTGCGTACTTCCGGGAGGAGCGATAGAATCATTATACAAAGGACCGGTCGAAAAGATCGGTCCTTTTTTATCGGAAAAAGTCCGAAGAAGTTCACAGTTCAAAAAAAGGATTCTGACAGCAGACGGCGTATATATAATTATAATGATTCTTAAGAAGATCGATATAATTCAATCGATCTTCTGAAAAAGGATAAGTAAGTATACTTATATCAATATTCTTAAAATACACGGAACGCCTCCCCCTTCTTTTCGGGGGAGGCGTTTTGCAATCAATCCTGAAACCGGCTGAGCGTCTCGCCGTTCAGCCAGCGGACGAGCTCGGGCGGGGTATCGGGAACGTTGACGGTCGTGAAGGTCGTGCGCTTCGGGACCATGCTTTCGGGGTCGTCGCTCTCCGCCCAGATGACGCGCTGCAGGACCTTTTTCCCGCATTGCGAAAGATCGCCTTCGGGCAGCTCGTCGATCTGCAGCAGGATCGAGGCGTGCTGCTGGTCGGAGCTCCAGCGGCCGAAATTCGTCGTCGGACGCTTCCAGAGCCATTGCATCCGCTTGCCGCCGTCCTCGCTCCTCTTGCGCTTAAGATAGCCGTTGTGGATGTCCT
>CAMYWS010000106.1 GCA_947302865.1 uncultured Clostridia bacterium | reverse complement strand
CCGACCTCGGTGAATTCCTCGCCCGGCACCGCGCCCTCGTTGAACCCGCGCGTCATGGAGCGCACGGAATAGCGGACGGACACGGGAAAGTCGGCGCCGCAGACCTTTTTGATCTCCCTGACGATCTCGCACGCAAAGCGCAGGCGGTTCTCCAAGCTGCCGCCGTATTGATCGGTGCGGTGGTTCGTATACGGCATGGCAAACTGGTCGAGGAGATACCCCTCGTGCACCGCGTGGATCTCCACGCCGTCGCAGCCGATCTCTTTACAGCGCAGCGCCGTCTGCCCGAAGGCATAGACGAACTTTTCGATCATCCTGTCCGTGAACAGATCCATTTTGACCGACGGATCCCACACGTTCGGCTCGTTATCGTCCGGCGCGGACCACCACCACTTGTTGGCAAGCAGAGGCGAAGCGATTTTTTTCAATATGCCTTTTTGGATAAACGGCTTCAAAATCGGCGGCAGCAGCATCGACCGTCCGGAGCCCGCGCTGATCTGAAAAAAGACCTTTGCGCCGCTTTGATGAATCCCGTCGATGATAGGCCGGACCTTCCCGAACACCTCCGGGTGCCTATAGACCCACTTTTTGCCGACGATACTGATCAGCGGGATCAACCCCGGGATGAACAGTCCGATGTTTTCGTCGCGGCGGTCCTCATAGAACTTGTCGATGCCCTTGACGACGCCGGTCTTTGCCTCCCACTGGATCATATTGGTGCCCTCCATGGGCAGCATCACGACGCGGTTTTTGATCTCGACATTGCCGACCTTCCACGGCGTAAACAGCGGTTCAAACTTCGGATCCATAAGCGCCTCCCGAAAACAATTTTGCTCATATATTATTATAACAGAAACACCGCGGAAAACAAAGGGGAATTCCTGTTGCTTCCTTCGCGTTTTTCTGATATGATATGATTAGAAATATGTGGCTATGGAGGAAACCCATATGAAGCAGTATGACGTTATCATCGTCGGGGCGGGTCCCGGCGGAATCTTTACCGCATATGAGCTGAACCGACTTGCGCCGGAA
This sequence comes from uncultured Clostridia bacterium, assembly GCA_947302865.1. The sequence continues at coordinate 4,119 of CAMYWS010000106.1, read as the reverse complement.
AAGAAAATTGCCGTATTCGAGGCGGGAAATCCGCTGGAACGGCGCAAGTGCCCGATCGACGGAAAGAAGATCACCGCCTGTGTGCACTGCAAGCCGTGCGCGATCATGAACGGCTTCGGCGGCGCGGGTGCGTTTTCCGACGGCAAGTACAACATCACCAACGAGTTCGGCGGAAGTCTGCACGAATACATCGGAAAAGCGAAAGCGACCGAGCTGATGCAGTACGTCGACAAGATCAACATGGCGTTCGGCGGCGAGGGCACGAAGCTCTACTCCACCGCGAACTCGCACATCAAAAAGCTTTGTCTCGAAAACAAGCTGCACCTGCTCGAAGCGCAGGTGCGGCATCTCGGCACGGACAAGAACTACGTCGTGCTCGGAAATCTCTACGATCTTCTGAAGGACAGGGTCGATTTCTTCTTCCGCACGCCGGTCGAGCGCGTCGAAACGCGTGAAAACGGCTTTGCGGTGTTCGCCGAAGACGAGGAATATACCTGTGATCAGTGCGTGATCTCGGTAGGCCGCAGCGGCTCGAAATGGATGGAAAGCGTCTGTAAAGATCTCGATATCGCAACGATGAGCAACCGCGTCGACATCGGCGTGCGCGTGGAGCTGCCCGCGGAGATCTTCTCGCACCTGACCGACGAGCTCTATGAAAGCAAGATCGTCTACCGCACGGAAAAATACGGCGACCTCGTCCGCACGTTCTGCATGAACCCGCACGGCGCGGTCGTCACCGAGAACACGAACGGCATCGTGACGGTCAACGGGCACAGCTACGAGGATCCCGCGCTGCACACGCCGAACACGAACTTTGCGCTGCTTGTTTCGAAACGCTTTACCGAGCCGTTCAACGACAGCACGGCGTATGCGGAAAACATCGCAAAGATCAGTAACATGCTCGGCGGCGGCGTGATGCTGCAGCGCTTCGGCGATCTCATTGCGGGGCGGCGCTCCACCGAAAAGCGCATCGCGGAAAGCTTCACCATCCCGACGCTTGCCGCAACGCCCGGCGACCTGTCGCTCGTGATCCCGAAGCGGATCCTCGACGGCATCATCGAAATGATCTACGCACTCGACGCAATCGCGCCGGGCACGGCAAACGACGATACGTTGCTCTACGGCGTCGAGGTCAAGTTCTACAACATGCAGGTCGATCTCAATGAAAACCTCGAAACGAAGCACAGGGGACTCTACGTCATCGGCGACGGCAGCGGCGTTACGCACTCGCTCTCGCACGCCTCCGCAAGCGGCGTGTTCGTCGCGCGCAGGATCGCGGAAGAGGCGTAAAAAGGAGAAACACCGATGTTTCGGGAATTGATGCGAAAAAAGCAGGCGCTGTCATCGGAGGAATGCATCCGCATTCTGAAAGACGAGCCGCGCGGCGTACTGTCCGTCCTCGGCGACGACGGGTATCCGTACGGCATGCCGATGAACCACTACTATTCGGAAGCAGACGGCAAGCTGTATTTTCACGGCGGAAAAACGGGGCACAAGATCGACGCCATGCGGCGAACCGACAAGGCGTCGTTCTGCGTGTACGACGAGGGCTTTGTACGCGACGGCGAATGGGCAAAGAACATCCGTTTGGTGATCGTGTTCGGACGGATCGAATTCATTGAGGATCGGGAAACGACCTATCGCATCTCCGCGGCGCTTTCCCGCAAGTTCACCGACGACGAGGTCTATATTCAACGGGAGCTCGAACAGTCCGGTCCCGGGACGCTGCTCTTTTCGCTGACGCCGGAGCACATCACAGGCAAGCTCGTCTGCGAGCGATGAGAAAACAAACACAGCCGCTGATATCGCGGCTGTGTTTTGTTTTATCCCAGAATCCACAGAAACGCCTTTGCGGTGCGCAGGTCCGGGTCCCTGAAATGATTGCCGGAATTCCATTCGAGCACGCAGTCCGCACCGCGGCGCTTTAACAGGTCGTATGCTTCTTTGATCCGTGTTCCGACCGTTGCCATCACGGGATTGCGCGTCTTTTCCTCGCGGTCGCCCAGGCTCAGATAAACATGCTCCGCCCGGATTTCATGCGTTTGCATGTAATCCAAAAAACCCGGAAACCACACAGACGGGGACGCTGCAGCGACGCCGCAGAACGCGTCTGTTTCGTGCGCCGCCCACAGCGCGAACAGCCCCGCGAGCGAATAACCGCCTAAGTAATACGTTTTGCGTTTGTCCGCGCAAAGCGGCAGAATCGCGTTCAAAAAATCGGACGCGCCGTCGCCGAACGGTTCGTTTCCGAACACCGGCGGCGCGGGCCACGGGGAAAGATCGCGGTTCCAGTCGTTTACCTTCACCGCGATCAGGCAAAAATCGTCCGTGCGCGCTTTGATCGCCGCGACCTCGTTTTCGATGACGGAAAGGTCGTGATCGTCGACCGGCTGGATGAGCACGCGATCCGAAGCCGGATCGCCGTATTCGAATATCTGCATGCGTTCCATCTTTATATCTGTTTCCGGTCCACTTCGACCGAGATTTCCGGCGTGCCCCACTGCGGGTCAAAGAGCGCTGCGATCCGTTTTGCGTACCACGTCCTGATCTCCTCATCCGAAAGCTCGCACGGCTCGCCCTCGGTCCTGATTGTGACTGTGATAATCTGTTCTTCCATAATGGCTCCTTTCTCAAGCACACCGATTCATTGAAATAGATTGACAAGCCCGCCGAACGACGTGACGCCGACATAGGCGGACGCGAACGCCGCAACAGCGCCGAGCGTCCAAAGCCACATGGGATGCCGGTATTCTTCGCCCATGATCCGTTTGTTTTTGGCGGCGACAAGGCATACGCCGAGCGTCATCGGCAGGATCAGACCGTTCAGCGCGCTGACGAATACAAGCAGCTTTGCTGCGCTGCCCACGCACGTCATGACCAGTGTGGAAACGGCGATGAACCCGACGATCCATAGGTTCTCGTGCTTCTCGACGGACGGATGGAGCGTTTTCAAAAAGGAAACCGACGTGTACGCGGCGCCGATGATCGACGTGATCGACGCGGCAAGGATCACGAGCCCCGCAAACCGATAGGCAAGCTCGCCCGCGCCGACCTTGAACGCATACGCCGCCGGATTGCTGATGCCGCTGTATGCCGCCGCTTCCCCGATCGCCGTGTTTTCGGACGGATCGGAGAGGTCAATGCCCGGATACTTTGCGACCACGCCGAGGATCGCGAAAAACAGCAGCACACGAAAAACCGCCGCAATGCCGATTCCGAGGACCGCGCTTACGCCCGCCTCCTTCATGCGCGCCTTTCCGGTTACACCCGCGTCGATCAGACGGTGCGCGCCGGAAAACGTGATATAGCCGCCGACCGTGCCGCCGAGAAGTGTCAGTACGGCGGGAAGCAGGGATCCGATCTCCGCTTCGGGAAGGACGGTATTTTTGAGCGCGTCGAAAATCGGCGGTTTCGTCAGAATCGCGACGATCAGGATCACGAGGATCATGACCGCGCCCAGAACCTTGACGACCTGATCCAATACGCTCTTTGCCTTTTTGAACAGAAAGATCACGATCGCCAAAAGCCCCGCGACCGCGCAGCCGACAGTGTCCGGAACGCCGAGCAGCGCATTGAATCCCAGCCCGCCGCCGCCGACGTTGCCGATGTTGAACGCGAGCCCGCCGAACGCGATCAGCGCGGCAAGCGCATACCCGAGTCCCTTCAAAAGCCGGTTCGCAATGTCCTGTCCGCGCAGTCCCGCATAACACAGAACACGCCAGATATTCATCTGTGCGGCCAGCGACAGGAGCAGCGAGGTCAGAATGACGAAGCCGAAGCTCGGGCCGAGCGAACCCGTAAACACGGCGGTCTGCGTCAGAAAGCCCGGACCGACGGCAGACGTCGCCATCAGAAACGCCGCGCCGATCAGCGTGCCGTGACCGGAACGCTTTTTCATCTGTCTTCCGCTGTCTCGAACCGCTCGATGACCGTTTCGGTCACGTATTCGGCTTTCAATTCGCGAAGGCGAAGAAGATGTGGCGTCTTTCCGTGCGTCGAAAGCGCGGTTTCGTCCCGCCATTTTTCGACGAGCAACAGATCGTCGCCGCCGTCAAACGGAATGTAATAGTCGTATTTGAGATTGCCGGCCTCGTTCCGGCTCGCCTCGTCGATCCCTTC
>CAMYWS010000105.1 GCA_947302865.1 uncultured Clostridia bacterium | reverse complement strand
TCTTCGACGTCGTTTCCGTCGGCGCGACGATCAACGTCATGCTTGCGGCGGCAAGAGCCGAGGGCACAACGGAGCTTCATAACGTCGCGAAGGAGCCGCACGTCGTCGACGTGGCAAACTTCCTGAACATGATGGGGGCGTCCGTCCGCGGCGCGGGCACCGACGTGATCCGCATTCAGGGCCGCAAAAAGCTGCGCGGCTGCTCGTACTCCATCATCCCGGACCAGATCGAGACCGGCACGTACATGATCGCGGCGGCGGCGACGCGCGGCGACGTGGTCATCAAGAACGTGATCCCGACGCATATGGAGGCGATTTCGGCAAAGCTGATGGAAAGCGGCGCGCGCGTGATCGAGGGCGACGACGGACACGACTTTTACCTGCGCGTGACGATGAACGACCGTCCGCGCGCGGTGAGCTTCCGCACGGCGGTCTATCCCGGCTTCCCGACCGACCTGCAGCAGCCGATGATGGCGTACCTCACCACCGCCGCAGGCACGAGCGTCATCACGGAGAACATCTTTGAAAAGCGGTTCAACCACGTGCGGGAGCTGAGAAAGCTCGGCGCAAGGATCAATCTGTCCAAGCGCATCGCGCGCGTCAAGGGCGTGGAAACGCTGCGCGGCGCGGACATCACGGCAAGCGACCTCCGCGCAGGCGCGGCGCTGATCGTCGCGGGGCTTATGGCAGGCGGCGAAACGCGCGTGCACCGCATCGACTACATCGACCGCGGCTACGAATACCTTGATTCAAAGTTTCGTGCGCTCGGCGCGGACATCCTGCGCGTAGACGAGGAATAACGGGCACACCCCGGCCGCCGCACGGCGGCAGCCCCCTTGCACAGGGGGCCCGGGAAACAGGCGCATCAAGTATGTAAGGAGAGAACCATGTATCTTGCTTCCGGCTGGAAAGACTACGCGATCCTCGACGCGGGCGGCGGCGACAAGTTCGAGCGCTGGGGAACCGTAACGCTTCTGCGTCCCGATCCGCAGGCGGTCTGGACAATGGACGCGCGCGCGTATGAGCGCGCCGACGCGGTCTATCACCGCAGCAGCTCCGGCGGCGGACATTGGGAATATAAACGGGAGCTTCCCGAACAGTGGACGATCGCGTACCGCGATCTCCGATTCATCGTGCGTCCGACCGGCTTCAAGCACACGGGACTGTTCCCCGAGCAGGCGGTCAACTGGGACTGGATGCGCGAACGGATTGCAGAATTTCAGAAGCGCACCGGACGCGCCGCAAAGGTGCTGAACCTCTTTGCGTACACCGGCGGGGCGACGTGCGCCTGCGCCAAAGCCGGCGCAGAGGTCGTGCACGTGGACGCGGCGAAGGGCATGGTCGCCTGGGCAAAGGACAACGCCGCGGCGTCGGGTCTTTCTGACGCGCCCATCCGCTACATTGTGGACGACTGCGTGAAGTTTGTGAAGCGCGAGATCCGGCGCGGCAACCGCTACGACGGCATCCTGATGGACCCGCCGAGCTACGGCAGAGGACCCACCGGCGAGATGTGGAAGATCGAAAACGACCTTTTCCCGCTCGTCGAACTCTGCGCGGCGCTTCTCTCCCCCGATCCCTGTTTCTTTCTCATCAATTCCTACACGACCGGTCTTGCGCCGACCGTGCTTTCCAATGTATTGAAACTTGCCATGAACGGCGGAACAGCCGAAGCCGACGAGATCGGACTGCCGATCGCGCGCGGCGGACTGATTTTGCCCTGCGGCGCAAGCGGACGGTGGACGAACGCATGAACGCGCCGCATATTTTATTTGAAGACAACCACCTGCTGGTCGTGGAAAAGCCCGAAAACCTGCCCGTACAGGCGGACGCTTCGGGCGACGCGGACCTGCTGACCATCTGCAAGGCGTACATCAAAGAGACGTACCATAAGCCCGGCGAAGCGTATCTCGGGCTCGTGCACCGGCTCGACCGTCCCGTCGGCGGGGTCATGGTCTTCGGCAAGACGAGCAAGGCGGCGGACCGCCTCACCGCGCAGTTTAAAGACCGCACGGCGCACAAACGCTACGTCGCGATCGTCGCGGGCAGCGCGCCTGCATCCTCGGAGTGTGTCGACTGGCTTTTGAAGGACGAACGCACGAACACGACGCGCGTCGTGCCCGAGGGGACCGACGGCGCGAAAAAGGCGATCCTGCGCTATCGGACGCTTGCGCGGGAAAACGGCACGTCGCTCCTTGACGTCGAGCTTCTGACCGGCCGCCCGCACCAGATCCGCGTGCAGTTATCAAGCAGAGGGCTTCCCATCGTCGGCGATATGCGCTATAACCCGGACGCGCGCGCCGGCACGCAGATCCGGCTGCACGCGTACACGCTCACGGTGCAGCATCCGACGCTCAGAGAGCCGATGACCTTCTGGTCGATCCCGGCGTGGCGCGAATACCCCGCGGCGCTGAAGGTTCTGCCCGCGCGCGGGGTGTGCAGCGGTGTGTATCTCGACGACGATATTCTCGTGGTGGACAAGCACGCCGGCGCGGAAGTCGAAGGGGAACTTTTCGGCGAGCTGAGCGCGATCTTCGATCCGCTTTACCCCGTCCACCGGCTCGACGCGAACACCGAGGGACTGGTCGTGTTCGCCCGCACGGAGGAGATGCGCGACCGTCTGCTGGACGCGTTTTATGCGCATGAAACGCAGAAGATCTATCACGCGATCGTGCTCGGAAAGCCGAAGGACGGTACCTGCGTGCATTACGCAAAGAAGGACGCGGACGCGGCGCTGATGCGGCTGTGCAAAGAGAGCGATCCCGACGCGCTTAAAATGGAGCTTGCCCTGCGCGTGCTCGAAACAAAACGCGACCTGTCGCTCATCGAGATCCGGCTGTTTACCGGGCGCACGCACCAGATCCGCGTGCAGACGGCGGCGATCGGCTGTCCGGTCTTAGGCGACGACAAGTACGGCGACCGCGACGCGAACAAACGATACAGGAAACGCCGTCAATGCCTTCTTGCAAAGCGGCTGACGGTTCTCAATAAGACCTTTGAAAGTACCAAAGAACTGAATCTGAACGAATTTAGGGAGGAAAAACGATGAACGCACAAGAACGTTATGCACTCTGGATGAACAGTCCCGACGTCGACGAACAGACCAAGGCGGAGCTTTCCGCCATCAAGGACGATCCCAACGAGATCGAGGAACGCTTCTATACCGAGCTGGAATTCGGCACGGCGGGTCTCAGAGGGATCTTAGGCGCGGGCGACAACCGCATGAACATCTACAACGTCCGCAAGGCGACCGAGGGGCTTGCGCGCTACCTCGACGAAAATGTACAGGGCACGGCGCGCGTGTGCATCGCGTATGATTCGCGGCACTGCTCCGACCTCTTCGCGCGCGAGACCGCGTGCGTGCTGGCGGGTCACGGCGTGCACGTTTACCTCTATTCCACACTGCATTCCGTGCCGCAGCTTTCATTCACCGTGCGCGAGCTCAAATGCGACGCGGGCGTGGTCGTCACGGCAAGCCACAACCCGCCGAAGTACAACGGCTACAAGGTCTACGGACCCACAGCGGGACAGGCGGCGCCGGATCTTGCGAACGAGATCACAAAGCACATCCGCGCGGTCGAGGGGTTCAAAACCGGCTACAAGCCGTATGACGAAGCGGTCGCGGACGGCACGATCGAGCTCATCGGCAAGGAGATCGACGAGATCTACTACGCAAAGACGATGTCGCTTCTCACGCAGCCGGAACTCGTGAAGGAAAAGGGCAAGGATCTCAAGCTCGTCTATACGCCGCTGCACGGCTCGGGCAACGTGCCGGTCCGCGAGGTATTGAAGCGCATCGGCGTCACGAACGTCACCGTGGTCAAGGAGCAGGAAGCGCCGGACGGCAGCTTCCCGACGGTGAAGGCCCCGAATCCCGAGGACCCGAACGCGTTCACGCTCGCGTTCCGCTACGCGGAGGAGGTCGGCGCGACGGTCATCATCGGCACCGACCCGGACAGCGACCGGCTCGGGCTTGCGGTCAAAAAGACCGACGGCGACTGGGCGGTTTTGACCGGCAATCAGATCGGCGCGATCCTTATCCACTCCCTGCTTTCGAGTTACAAGGCGACGGGCAAGCTGCCGGAGAACGGGCTTGTCGTCCGCTCGATCGTGTCTACGCAGCTTGCGGACGCGATCTGCGCGAAATTCGGCGTCGCGCTCAAGGAAGTCCTGACCGGCTTCCGCTTCATCGCGGAGGAGATCGCGCGGTGCGAACAGACGCGCGAACAGACGTTCCTGTTCGGCTTTGAGGAAAGCTACGGCTTCCTCGCCGGCACTTCCGTGCGCGACAAGGACGCGATCTGCGCCGCGATGCTCGTCGCGGAGGCGTGCGTGGTCTATAAGGAACGCGGCATGACGCTCTACGACGCGCTCCTTGAGATCTACGAAACCTACGGCTTCTACCGCGAAAAGGTCAAGTCCTACACGCTCGAGGGCAAGGCGGGCATCGAGGCGATCCAGAACGCGACGGCGCTTCTCAGAAAGGAACCGCTTGCCGGGATCGCGGGCACGAACGTGATCAGGGCCGAGGACTTTTTGAAGCCCGAAGAAACGGGCCTGCCGCGCTCGAACGTGCTGCGCTATACGCTTTCGGACGGCGCGTGGGTCACGGTGCGTCCCTCCGGTACGGAGCCGAAGCTGAAGCTCTACATCGGCGCGCACGCCGAAACCGACGAAAAGGTACAGGCGCGGCTCGACGAGATCATGAACGACATGGACGCAAAGCTTTCCGTACGCTTGGGCCTCGCATAAGAAAGGAGAAAAACCATGGATATTTACACCATCGAAACCGTTCCCGGAAAACAGATCGTTCCGCTCGGGCTCGTCAAGGGCGCGACCGTCCAGACGAAGCACTTCGGAAAGGACTTCCTCGCCGGGTTCAAGAACCTCGTCGGCGGCGAGATCATGAGCTACACCGAGATGCTGAATGAAGCGCGGCAGATCGCGACCGACCGCATGGTCGCGGATGCGAAAGCGCTCGGCGCGGACGCTGTCGTCGGCGTACGTTACGCCTCCTCCGAAGTCATGCAGGGCGCGGCGGAGGTATTCGCGTACGGCACCGCAGTGCGGTATCTCTGATCGGGCGGAAGGAGAGCGGCTATGGCGACTCTGACCCCCCACAACGGCGCAAATAAGGGCGATTTTGCGAAGACGGTCCTGATGCCGG
>CAMYWS010000104.1 GCA_947302865.1 uncultured Clostridia bacterium | reverse complement strand
GCTTCCCGGCATAATGAAGTAGTTTTCTTCGATCTCGGTCTCTGCTTTGACGACGCTGACCGGCGCGCCGCTCTTCGTAAGGCCGGCAGGCGTTCCGATCTTCGCATTCGGCGCAAGCTTTCCTTCGGACTTCTGCGGGACGATCTGCAGATCGCCTTCCTTCGCCTTCGGACCCGGTACCAACGCATTTTCGCCGTCTTCGTCGACATAGGCGAGATATTCAAGTACCGCGCCCTGATCCGGCGTGACGTTCAGCGGAACGAAATCGCCCGGCTTTGCCCGCGTGACAAACGTAACGACGGTACCGTGTTCGATGTTCTCGTCAACCGTGACGGGGTAACCGCCCGGCAGGATCACATCCGCCGCGGAAACCGGCTGCGTGCCTTCCTCGTCCAGATAATAATATCCGCAGACGTCGCAGACGTAATACGCAATGTTGCCGTCCTCGGTTTCGGTGGGTTCTTTGGCGGGAACGTACGTCATCGAGTGGTTGCCTGTCTCGCACGGATCGATGGGCGTGCCCTTGATCGAAACGTCGTCGATGTTCAGCCAGTACATATCGGAGACGTTATAGTGGCGGATCGCAATGTGAACGACCGGCTCGCCGACAAATTCGGACAGATCCGCCGTGTATTCCCGATACTCGCCGTCCGTCGTATAATCCTCCGAAACCTTCACCCAATCGTCCGGGTTATACGTCGTTCCGGCATAGAATGCGAACACTTCACCGTTCGCGCTGCTGTCCTGTCCTCTTGCCCACGCGGAAAGCGTCGCGTCGGTGCATTCGGCAAGCGAGAACGCCGGAGAAACGGCGATGTTATCGGGCGAAAGCGCGCCGGTGTTGTTGATGTAGGACGCGGAGTGGATGATACCGACGCCGCCGTAACAGGTCCAACCTTCGTCGTAGACCCAATCCCAGTTGTATCCGTCGCCGTCCGCGTCATAGAACCACCAGTCGGAGGGCTCGTCTTCAAAGTCCCAGTATGCGATCAGATCCGACAGTACGGTATAGCCGCATTCGGTGCAGACGTCGGTGACGACGCCGTCTTCCATATGCATTTCAAAGGTGCAGTCCTCGGTCCTCGTTTCGTGGCAGCGGTCGCAGGTATAGGTATGCGTGCCGTTGTTGTTGCTGACCGCCTCGCCCCAGTCGTGACCGAGCGCGGGCGCATTGAACACGTCGCCCGGCATTGCAGGTTCCGTGCCATCCTCGTCATAAAACATTCTGCCGCAGTTTTCGCACTCCCAGTAGGCGCAATGTCCGCCTTCGGTGCAGGTCGCTTCCGCAGCCGGTACTTCGACAAGCACGTGGTCGGTGCATTCCGCATACGTTGCGGACACTTCCACGTAGTCGACATACACATAATACTGATCCGTGCAGTTATAGTGCCGGATCGCGAGATAAACGAACGGTTCGCCTGCAAAGTCGGACAGGTCGAACGCAAGTTGTTCATACGAGCTGGTGGGGCTGATATCTTCGGAGATCTTCGTCATGGAATCGACGTCCGTCGAAATGCCCGCGTACAGCGCGATAATGTCATCGTAGCTGGAATCCCTTACCCACAGATTAACCCATGCGCTGTCGGCTCCGATCAGAGAGAACGCCGGAGAGATCGCCCAGTTGTCCGGCGTCAGCGCGCTGCCGTTGTACCATGAATCGGAGCGGAGCACATAGTCTCCCTCATACGCGCTGCTGGTCGAATACCACTCCCAGTTATAGCCGTCGCCGTCCGCGTCGACAAAGGTCCAGTCGACGGGCTCCTCCTCAAAGTCCCAGAGCGCGATACTTTGCGCGCCGGTCACCTCATCCGTATACGAATAGCCGCATTCCCTGCAGGTATGCATTGTGAAGCCGCCTTCCATCTGCTCCTCATAATCGCAGGGGTCGGTCTGGGTTATGCCGCAGCGAGCGCAGGTGTGATCATGCGTGCCGTCGCCGTTGGAAACCGCATTCGTCCAGTCGTGACCGAGCGGCGCGATCTCACGCGTGATTTCCTCGCCGCAGATCGTGCAGGTTCCGGTTTCCTCGCCCGGCTCGGTACAGGTCGCGGGGGTTACGGTCGTCCACGCGTCAACGCTGTGCACCTCCGAATAGAGCGGGTATGAACCGGTATTGCCGGTACCCCAGATACGGGCGCCGAGATAATAGGTCTCCCCTTCCGTCAGCGTAACGACAAGTCTGAAATTGTAATCGTCGCCGCTGTCGTCGTCCGTCGCCGTCTGCGTCCCTTCGGCGTCATAGAGATACGCTACCGTATCACGGCTTCCGGTGGAGTAGAACGTGTATTGACACGAAAACTCCGGAACGACCTTGAAATACACGTACTGTCCTCCGGTCGTGATGTTTACCGTCGCCACTTCTCCCGGAATGAGCACCGGGGCGTTTTCCATGTCCTCTGCCGTGATCGCGCCCGCCGCCGGAATTCCGACGCACAGCGCCATGATCAGCGCAAGCAAAACGGCCGTCAAACGTCTCCTCATCATCAGATCCTCCTTGTTATTTTTTCTTTCATGCAGTGTTTTTGGAAAGCCGCATAGCATTATATCTTATATTATATATTACCATGCCGTTGTTGCCGTGTCAATCGTATTTGCACAAACAGTACGGTTTTTTGCATGCTTCCGCTGCTTTTTGGCATTGTGAAACCGAAAAGAGTGTGCTATAATACAGTCTGAAAGAGTGTGCGGCTTTCGCCGCTGAAAGGAACAGACGCCTTGGCCCGACGCGCATTGTACCGTGAATACCGTCCGGAGACCTTCTCGGCGGTCATCGGACAGGATCATATTACCACCATACTGAAAAATCAGGTGCGGGAAGGAAAGCTTTCCCACGCTTATCTGTTCTGCGGCTCGCGCGGGACGGGCAAGACGACCTCGGCGAAGATCCTTTCGCGCGCGGTGAACTGCCTCGACCCCAAGGACGGCGAACCGTGCGGGACCTGCGCCGCCTGCCGTCTCATCAAAAACGGCAGCGCCGACGTGATCGAGATCGACGCGGCGTCCAACAACAGCGTGGACAACGTGCGCTCGCTGATCGAGCAGGCGCAGTTCGCGCCTTTGGAACTGCGTTACCGCGTGTTCATCATCGACGAGGTGCACATGCTCTCGAACGCGGCGTTCAACGCGCTTTTGAAGACGCTCGAGGAGCCGCCGAAGCACGTGCTCTTTATCCTCGCCACGACCGAGCCGCAAAAGCTCCCCGCGACGATCATTTCGCGCTGTCAGCGTTTTGATTTCCACCGGCTTACCATCGCGCATATCGTGACAAACCTTTCCGCCGTGCTCGAAAAGGCGGGCGCGGTGATCGAACCGAACGGGCTTCGGCTGATCGCAAGAGCCGCGGACGGCGGCATGCGCGACGCGCTCTCTCTGGCGGATCAGTGCCTTTCCTACGCGGGCGACCGCGTCACCGAACAGGACGTTCTGGATGCGCTCGGAAGCGTATCCTCCGCCGTGCTCGAGGATACGGCAAAGGCGCTCCTCTCCGGAAACGCCGCAAACGCGGTACGCGCGCTCGACGACGTTGTGCGGAACGGCAGAGATCTCGGTGTATTTTTGAGCGATCTCGTAAAGCACTTCCGCGCGCTGCTGCTGGCTAAGACCTGCGGCGACTGCGCGGATCTCCTCGACTGCACGGACGATCAGATGGCGCGGTATCTGAAGGCCGCAAAGGCCGCGGACGAAGCGCGCATCCTCTACGCGATGGAACAGATCCTCGGTGTGCAGAGCAAGCTCCGGCTGTTCCCCGCCCCGCGCATCCCGATCGAAGCGGCGTTCGTCCGCATCTGCCGCCCGGTCGACGACACAAGCTTTGCCGCACTCGAAGCGCGCGTGGCGCTTCTCGAATCGCGTCCGGCGGGGATAACCCCTTCGTCTTTGCCCGGCGGCAAAGCCGCCTCCCCTTACACAGGGGAGACAGGACGTCCCGACACCGAACCCGTGCACGACGCCCCTGCTCCCCCGTGGGACGAGCCGCCGATGCTCGAGGAGCCGCCTGCGCCGGAAACGATCCCCGTATGGGACGACGGCGACACGGGAACAACCCCTTCGTCCTTGCCTGACGGCAAGGACACCTCCCCTTACACAGAGGAGGCAAAACGTCCTGACCCTGACGTCACGCCGAAACAAACGCAGCCCGCCCCGGCGGCAAACGGCGAAGCCGGAACGGTGTGGGAAGCGGCGAAGAAGAAGATCATGGAGCTGAACCCGATGGTGTACTTCTACGTGAAGGACACGCGCGGCGCGGCGCTTGACGGCGACACGCTCACGGTCGAGTTCCCCGCAACACAGGAAAGCAGCATGAACGGCATGCGCGCGGAGCGGAACCTGAAGATCGCGAAGAGCGCGATCGAGGCGGCGCGTCCCGGGACGGCGCTCGTCTTCCGGCTCGCGGCGCTTATGGACAAAAACGAAGAAAAGCTGAAGGAGCTGTTCGGAAGCTCCCTGACGATCAATTAACGGAGGTAACAACATGGCAAAAGGCGGATTCCCGAGAGGCGGAATGGGCGGCGGCATGAACATGCAGCAGATGATGATGAAAGCCCAGAGGATGCAGCAGGAGATCGAGAAAAAGCAGGCGGAGCTGAACGCGACCGAATTTACGGCGACCGCGGGCGGCGGCATGGTGACCGTCACCGTGCTCGGCGACAAGACGGTGCAGTCCGTCAAGATCGATCCCGCATGCGTCGATCCCGACGATGTCGAAATGCTCGAGGACCTGATCCTTGCGGGCGTGAACGCCGCGCTCAAGGAAGCAAGCGACACGGTCGAGCGTGAAATGAGCAAGATCACCGGAGGCATGGGCCTCGGTTTCTGATATGGCGATCGAATCCATTGATAAGCTGACGACGCAGCTTGCCCGGCTTCCCGGCATCGGACGGAAGACCGCGCAGCGGCTTGCGTATCACATTCTGAGCGTGCAGAAGGAACAGGCGACCGAGCTTGCGGAGGCCATTCTCTCCGCGCGCGAAAAGGTGCATCCGTGCCCTGTCTGCGGCGCGTTCACCGATCTTGAGACCTGCGAGCTGTGCGCCGATCCGAAGCGGACCGACGAGGTCGTGTGCGTCGTGAGCGACGCGCGCGACGTGCTTTCCATGGAAAAAACGCGCGAGTTCCACGGCCGCTATCACGTACTGAACGGCTCGCTCTCACCGATGAACGGCATCGGTCCGGGCGCGCTGCGCATCAACGCGCTTCTGGAGCGCT
>CAMYWS010000103.1 GCA_947302865.1 uncultured Clostridia bacterium | reverse complement strand
CGGAGATCGAAACGCCGATCTGCAAGAGCACGTTCAAGGTGCTTGCAAACGAAAAGATCGCGATCGTCCCGATCCTCCGCGCCGGTCTCGGCATGGCGGACGGCATGATGAACCTCATCCCGAGCGCAAAAATGGGACACATCGGCATGTACCGCAATCCCGACACGCTGAAGCCGACCAGCTACTACTGCAAGCTTCCGTACGACATCGAGGAGCGCGACGCGATCCTGGTCGATCCGATGCTGGCGACAGGCAATTCCGCGATCGAAGGCATCCGCGTGCTCAAGGAAGGCGGCGCGAAGAGCATTCGCCTCGTCAACCTGCTTGCAGCGCCGGAAGGCATCGAAGCGATCCGGCAGGTCTATGACGACGTCGATATCTACGTTGCGTGCATCGACCAGAAGCTGAACGAGCACGGCTATATCGTCCCGGGTCTCGGCGACGCAGGCGATCGTCTGTTCGGCACGAAATAACCATTCGAAACGGAGAAGCGTATGACAAGTATCATGGAACGGATCGCGGAAGCGGAGTCCCGTGCCGACGCGATCCTCGAGGAAGCCAACCGCACCGCAAGGGAGCGCGTCGCAAAGGAACGGACTGACGCGGACGAAGCGATCGCCGCGGCGGCTGAGTCCGAGCGCACGCATACGGCGGAAATGCTTCGTCAGGCGCAGACGGACGGGGAAGCGATGGCGGCCGAGGTGACCGACAAAGCGAAAGCGGAAACGCAGAAGCTGATCGGCGTCGCGGAGCGGCACGTCCCCGATGCGATCGCATATTTGATGGAAAGGATTGAAGCAACGGTATGATCGTAGCGATGAAGCGCCTGTCTCTGGTCGCGCTGAAATCGGATCAGGACGCCATCCTGAATGCGCTGCAGAAAGCCGGTACGGTGGAGATCATCCGCCTGACCGAAGGCGATGTGCAGAACGGGGAAGCGGACGCGATCAACGCGCGCATACAGAGATTTGCCGAATCCATCAGCGCTGTCAAGCCATACGCGAAGAAGCCGGGCTTTCTGAGCCCGCAGAAGCGCGAAATGACGCTTTCAGGAATTCGGGAATTCGTTCCCGCAGCCGAGAAGACGACAGAAGAGATCGAAAAACTGACGCATACGCAGGCGCGTCTTCTCGCGGAGCGTGAGAAGACGGTCTCCGTACGCGCCTCGCTCGAGCCGTGGACCGCACTGACCGTGCCGATGGAATCCGTCAAAAATACGCCGCGCGTGCATTACTTCATCGGACTTTGCGCATCGAAGGACGTACAGCGCGTCAAAGAACAGGAATACCTCGAAGCCGAGCTTCTGGGTGAAAGCGCGACGGTCCCGGCGATCCTTGCCTGCAGGGAAAGCGACGTGCGCGCCGTGCAGAACTTCCTGAAGACGATCGACTGGCAGGATTATGTGTTCCCGAAGCTTGCGGGAACGCCGCTTGAGGCGATCGAATCGCTCGACCGCAGGATCGCTGAGATCGACGTACAGTACGGCGAAACGCAGAAGGAACTGGAAGCGCACGGCGAAACGATCGAGACGCTGCAGAACGCGCTGGACGCGGAAACGATCGACGCCGACCGGCTTTCCGCGCGAAACGACCTCAGCTATACGGCGCACGCATTCGTGCTTGAGGGCTGGGTGAGAGAGGACGAGGTCGAAAAGACCGAGCAGACGATCCGCGACGTCACCGACGCGTACAGTTTTGAGACACGCGATCCGATCGAAGGCGAAGAGCCGCCGTCCGTCGTCAGAAACGGCAGTTTCGTCAAGCCGTTCGAAGAGGTGCAGACGCTGTATTCGCGTCCCGCCTACGGAACGATCGACGGCACGCCGTACATGACGCCCTTCTATATCCTGCTGTTCGGTCTGATGCTTTCGGATACCGGCTACGGCATCCTGCTGATGCTCGGCTCGTGGCTGTATATCAAAAAGAAAAAGCCGACCGGCATGAGCGCGGGCATTTCCCGCGTGCTGTTTTGGGGCGGGCTCTCCACGATCGTCTGGGGCGTTCTGACCGGCTCGTTCTTCGGCATCACCAAAGCGTCGGCGTCCACGATCGCGCTCGGCGGTGTTTTCGATCAGATCTCGCAGCTCTTTGAAAAGCTCGGCATCTTCCCGATGCTGCTCGATCCCATGAGCAATCCGATGATCATGCTCGGTCTTTGCTTCGGGCTCGGCATTCTGCACATCGTTGCGGGCTATCTTGTCGGCGCGTATGATAAATTCCGTCAGGGAGACTGGCAGAGCGCGGTCTTCGATCAGATCTCATGGGTACTGATTACGCTCGGACTGGTCGTAGGATTCTTCCCCGCCATAGCGAATATGGCCGGATTCACGATCCCCCTGCCGAAATCCGTCACCATGCCCGCTTTGATCGCGGCAGGCGTCGGCGCGCTGCTCGTCGTTCTGTTCAAGGGACGCGGGAAACGCAACCCGCTGAAACGGCTGACAAGTGGGCTCGGCGGATTGTACGACGTCACGAGCGTTCTGGCCGATATCCTGTCCTATGCGCGTCTGTTCGCGCTCGGCATTGCGACCGGCGTCATCGGGCAGGTGTTCAACATGCTCTGCAGCATGCTTGCCGGCGCTTCAAATCCCGTCATGAAGGTCATCGGCGCGATCGGCAGCATCATACTGCTCGTCCTGCTGCACACGTTCAACGTCGCGATCAACGCGCTCGGCGCGTTCGTGCACTGCGCGAGACTGCAGTACGTCGAGTTCTACGGAAAGTTCTACGAATCCGGCGGAAAGGAATTCCGACCGCTTTCCTATAACACAAAACACGTTCAGGTAACAAAATAAAAATCTATTACGGTAAAGGAGAAACAAACAACATGAATTGGGGTGCAATCTGGGCCACCGCTGGTGCGGTCATTGCAGCATTGATGGCAGGTATCGGTTCCGCGATCGGCGTCGGGATCACAGGTCAGGCGTCTGCGGGCGTCGTTTCGGAGAATCCGGATCTTTCCGGTAAGTGCCTGCTTCTGCAGCTTCTTCCCGGTACGCAGGGCATCTACGGCCTTCTGATCGCCATCGTTATCATGAGCAATTCCGGTCTGATGGGCGATGCGGCGAAGCTTGCAGCGCTCGAGGCAAACACCGCGCTCGGGATCCGTTTCTTTCTGGCAAGTCTTCCTATTGCGTTCGGCGGTCTGATCTCCGCGATCTATCAGGGCAGAGTCGCCGTCGCCGGCATCAACATGGTCGCAAAGAAGCCCACCGAAAGCGGTAAGGGCATGGTCATGGCGATCATGGTCGAGACCTACGCCGTTTTGTCCCTGCTCATCTCCTTCCTGCTTGTCTTCGGCATCATGTAAGAAACGAGGCACGGTATGGGAAACGAGAGTGCAGCAAACCTCATCGACAGGATCATAGCGGACGCGCAGGAAGCGGCCGATCGGATCCTTGCCGACGCGGAAGCATCCGCAAGCGGCATCCGTGAATCCCGGGACGCAGAGATCGCCAGAAAAGCCGAGCAGACGGAAAGAGAACGCAAGCAGCAGATCAGCGTGATCCTGAACGGCTGCCGTACGCGCGCAGAGCTCGACGGACGCAAGGAAACGCTTCGCGCAAAACGCGCGCTCATCGACAGCGTGTTCACCGAAACGTATCGGAGAATGCTCACGCTGTCCAATGAGAAGCGCGAAGCGCTGTTCCGTTCGATCCTTTTCAGGGAAGCGAAGGAGCACGACGTCGTCGCGCCTGCGAAGGTCGATCGCGAAGTGCTGAGAAACGTGATCGCCGCGCTGCCGTTTGCGGTGAAGCTGTCCGAAAAGGACGCGGACGCGGAAGCGGGCTTCATCCTGTACGGCGACGGTTACGAGAAGGACTGCTCGATGAAAGCGATCCTGCATGAACTTCGCGACGCGGAGGAAACGAACGTCGCAAAGATCCTATTCCGGTAAGAGAGGAGAAAGCTATGCCGCAACCGAGTTACGCATACGCATGTGCGAGACTGTCCGCGCTGCATAAGCGGCTTATCGAGCCGCAGACGATACAGCGCATGCTGGACGGTACCGCTTCGGATGCGATGCGCGCGTTGTCCGACATTCGCTACGGCAGTTTGTCCGATGCAACGGAAGCGGACGTCGAGCGGATGATCGAACGGGAAATGACCGATGCGATGCAGGAAGTCAGAGAGCTTTCCCCGAATCCCGCGATCACGGACTTGTTTCTGCTGCGTGCGGACGTGCAGAACCTCAAAGTGCTGCTGAAGGCGCGGCTTCTGAATCAGAGCGAGACTGCTTTTGCGCCCGGCGGACTGTATGACTGCGAAACGCTGACCGCCTATGTCAAGGATAAGCAATACGGCGCGCTCCCGGAGATCATCCACGACGCGCTGAACGAGTTGGAAAAACGTCTGGAGATCCGCGTCGAACCGCAGAAGATCTCGATCACGCTCGACCGCGCATATCTTGCGCATGCTTTGAAGCAATCGGAAAAGTATCCCGTCTTTTCACAGTACTTCCGCGCGATGGCGGATTTCGACAACGTCCTGACGTTTCTGCGACTTCGCGCCATGGGCGCGTCCATCGAAACGCTCGACGAGGTCATCCTGCCGGAGGGCGGCGTCAGGTACATCGATCTTTTCAACGCGTACGAGTTTTCATTCGATTCGCTGAACAAGATCCTCGGAAAGAGCGTATGTCAGGAAGCGCTTCTTCAGGGGCTCAACGCCATGCTGCGGACCGGCAGCATCGCAGAGCTTGAGAAGGCACGGGACAACTATCTGGTTTCGCTGCTTTCGGTGCACAAGTACGAAAGCGAAACGATCTATCCGATCATCGGCTATTATCTTGCGAAGGAACGCGAGGGAAGAGCCGTGCGCCTGATCATTACGGGAAAACGCAACGGACTCGCCGACAGCGTGATTCGTGAAAGGCTGGTGAAACTGTATGGCGAACGGTAAGTGTGCGGTCATCGGAGACCGGGATTCCGTTCTGCTGTTCAAGGCGGTCGGGATCGAGGTATATGACGTGACGGACGGCGAGACGGCGAACAGAACGCTGCACCGGCTGGCGCGGACGGGGTATGCCGTCGTGTACGTGACGGAAACGTACTATCCCGCCTGTGACGAAACGATCCGCGAGTTTGCGGGGGAACCGTATCCCGCGATCATCCCGATCCCGGACGCGTCCGGAACGCAGGGGATCGGCATGCAGGCGATCAAGGACAACGTCGAAAAGGCGGTCGGTCTGGATATTTTGAGCAATTCATAACAGGAGAAA
>CAMYWS010000102.1 GCA_947302865.1 uncultured Clostridia bacterium | reverse complement strand
CCCCTACGGTCCGTCGGTGTGATCCTGCCCTCCTTGTGCAAAGGAGGGTGGATGCCGAAGGCAGACGGGAGGATTGTCTCCAAAACCGTGCGAAACCTGACGGACGGGCAATGCCCACTTCGCTGACGCTTCGTTACATAGGTAATTCGCGCGGCGACGCGTTGCGTCGCCTACCGCGTACCATCGTCCGTACTTGCATTTTCCCGCGTCCTGTGATATGATGCAATTCGTCCCGAGGCGGACGCAAACGGTGTCTCTTGGTAACCACCGTAAAAAAACAAGGAGTTTTTTGTTTCCGATGAAAAAAACCGTTTCCGAATTTCGCGAAATGCTGAAGACCGTTCCCCCTCTTTTGCTGACGCTGACCGTGCTGTCCGTCGTCGGTATGAATCTTCTTGCGAACAAGAGCATCGTCAACCGCAGCTGGCTTGCGCTCGACGCCGGATTTTTGCTCTCATGGATGGCGTTTCTCACCATGGATATCCTCACGCACTGTTACGGTCCGCGCGCGGCGACGCTGTTTTCGGTCTTTGCGCTGCTGTTAAACCTTTTCATGGCGGGGATCTTCTTTGCCGCAAGCCGTATTCCGGGCGTTTGGGGCGAGAGCTTCGTCGAAGGCAGCGAACAAGTCGTCAACGCCGCGCTCGACAACACCTTCGGCGGCACGTGGTTCATCATCCTCGGAAGCTCGGTCGCGTTCATCACGTCGGCGTTTGTCAACAATTTTCTGAACTACGGCGTCGGCAGACTGCTCAAAAGTCAGGAGGGCTTCGGGCGGTTCGCGCTGCGCTCGTATGTGTCCACGTTCATCGGACAGTTCGTCGACAACCTCGTCTTTGCGCTGCTCGTGAGCCGCATCTTTTTCGGTTGGACCATGCTGCAGTGCTTCACCTGCGCGGTGACCGGCGCGATCGCCGAGCTGCTGTTTGAGATTGTTTTCTCGCCGCTCGGCTACCGCATCTCTCGGCGCATCAAGGCGCGGCAGAGCGCCGAATCGAAAGGAGAGATCGCATGAACATTCTCGTCACCGGAACGTCCCGCGGCATCGGCAAGGCAATCGCGGAGAAGTTTTTAGCCGAAGGGCACGCCGTCTTCGGTCTGGATCTCCGCCCTGCCGCGATCGAGAACGAACACTATACGCACATTGTCCGCGATATCCGCGACAATTCCCCGCTCGACCTCCCCGACCCGAAGATTCTCGTCAACAACGCGGGTACGCTCGACGAAGCCGACGCGATCGGCGTGAACCTTGTCGGTACGATCCGCCTGACGGAGCGGTTCCTCGACGCGCCGGCGCTCCGCTCGATCCTGTTCATCGCGTCCGCTTCGGCGCGCAACGGCGCGGAGTTCCCCTATTACGTCGCGAGCAAAGCCGGGATCGTGGGCTACATGAAATACCTTGCAAACGCGCTCGGACCGCGCGGGATCACGGTGAACAGCATCTCCCCCGGCGGCGTCGTCACGCCCGCAAACGCGCATATTCTCGAAAGCGAAGCGCTGTATTCCGCCGTAAAAAACGAAACGCTGCTCAACAAATGGGCTTCGCCCGAAGAAGTCGCGGCGCTAAGCTACATGCTGACGGTCGAAAACCGCTCGATCACCGGCGAGGATATCCTCATCGACAACGGCGAAATGCTGAAATCAAATTTCATCTGGTGAGAATGCCTCGAAGCGTCAATTCACGGAGAAGCCAATTCATGACCGTCAGGTCAATTCATGCGCATCGCGCTATTCATTGCCCCGCATACGGAGCGGGTATGATACAAGAAAAACAGGAGGCTGCTATGAAAAAGCCCGAACGGGACGCATTCGTCGGATTCTATGACAACGGGACCTATCGCGTCGGCTGCAGCGGAGCGACGGTGTACGTCTTTGACCGCGACGGAAACGAGCGCGGCAGGTTCCGGGATTTTCCGTACGCCTATCATGCCGCGTTTATGCCGGGTCGGAATATCATCGCGGTCAAGTCGACCGGAAACGCGCTCGGCTTCTACGATCTGGATTCCATGACCCTGCTGAAACGGCACCGCATGGCGTTCAACGGCTGTCAGGACGACGGCTTTGCGTTCTCTCCCGACGGGACGCGGTTCTACAACATCGAGCGCGTCAAAACGAGCCTGCGCACGCAGCTCTGTATCTTTGAAACCGAGGGGTTCACGAAAATCTGCACGCTGTTTGCGGACGACGTCAACATGGTCCTTGCGGATATCGAGATCGATCCCGAAACCGGCGTCCCGTACCTTCTCGGCTTCATGCACGATCCGGAGAAGGGCTTTCCCGATCACAGGTTCATTGCGATCCTTGACGAGAGCGCGCACAAGATCGCAGACCCCCGCACGATCTCCAAAGCGGATTACGACCGTTTATCCGGATTCAAGGATTGGGAGCGCGCCGGTTTTACGGAGAAGGCAAGCCGGTTCAATTTTGCGATCCGGGATATCGAACCGATCCTTTCGCTTGCGGCAGAACACAAACTATCGAGCGATTCGCTCAAAAGGCTGCTGCCGCCCATGGACCGGAACGCGGTTCGCCCGGTCTCGATCAAAGAGCTCTACGAAGCGTATGGATCGCCCGCGCGGTGAATTGCTCAAACCAAAAGCCTTCCCCCTTGGGTGGGGAAGGTGGCGAAGCGTGAGCGGAGCCGGATGAGGGGGACACGCAGAAAAGCGGGACGCTTTTTGCGGATGAATGAATTGACGCATAGCCGTCGTGAATTGTGCTACGCACATGGACTACCCCTCAGTCGGCTTTGCCGCCAGCTCCCCTCACAAGGGGAGCTCCAAAATTGCGCCAACGCCGACCTTTCTCTGATGAGGAAGGCGTCACCGCAAGGTGACGAAAGGAGAGATGAATTGCGCCTGCGGCGCATGAAGAATAGGAGGAAAACATGGATTACAGGAGATTCAACGACACGATCGTTCTGCGCATCGACCGCGGCGAGGAGATCATCGAAACTCTGAAAACGGTCGCGGAACGGGAACACGTGCGCCTTGCGGAGATCTCCGCGCTCGGCGCGACGGACGATTTTACGGTCGGCGTGTACGACGTCGACGCAAAGCGGTACGATTCAAAGACCTTCACGGGTCCGCACGAGATCGTGTCGCTTGTCGGTACGATCACCGAAAAGGACGGCGCGTTTTATCAGCATCTGCATCTGAGCGCGGGAAACAGGGACTGCGCCGTGGTCGGCGGACACCTGAACCGCGCGGTCGTTTCCGCGACCTGCGAGATGGTGATCCGTGTGATCAACGGTGCGGTCGGCCGCAGCCCCGATCCCGAAACCGGCATCAATCTTTTGCACTTTTAGCGGGCGGGCGTTGCCGACCGGCGCGATCCGTGCTATACTGAAACAGAAAAGAACGATACGGAGGGGATCATGGAACAACATGCGTATATCGCCCGCACGAGCGGATTGAAGCTCAAGGATTAC
This sequence comes from uncultured Clostridia bacterium, assembly GCA_947302865.1. The sequence continues at coordinate 1,833 of CAMYWS010000102.1, read as the reverse complement.
GTCGGCTATGCGCTGATCGATGTCGCGGGGTGTCTCATTTTCAGTCTTGTCACGACGCTTTTGCAGAAGTATTACACCGATATCCTGCATCTGAGCCCGTTGTTCATCATGCTGATGTTCATCGGCGCGCGCATCTGGGACGCGATCAACGACCCGATCATGGGCCGCATCGCGGACACGGCGAAACCGAAAAAGAGCGGACGTTACCGTCCGTGGGTGCTGTATGCCGCAATCCCGCTTGCGATCACGGGCGTGCTGATGTTTGTAAAGCTCCCGAACATGGGCGAGCCCGGATCGACGGTCTTCACCTGCATCTTCGCAACCGTGACCTACGTTGCTTTCGGCATGGTGTACACGATGCTGCAGATCCCCTACGGTTCGCTGGCGTCCGTCGTCACGACCGACGATAAGGAGCGCAGCAAGCTCTCCGTGTTCCGTTCGATCGGCGCGGCGCTCGGCTCGATCCCGGTGCTTCTCATCGCAAGCTTTGCCTACGCTAAGCGCACGGACGCGACGGGCAACATCGTATTGGGCGAAAACGGCCGCGCGCTGACCGATATGCAGTACCGTCCGGTCATCACGGGCGTCATCATCATGGCTGTCGTTTCGGCGGCGCTGCTGATCCTTGCCTACACGATGAACAAAGAGCGTGTCAAGACGAAACCGCAGCCGAAGGAAAAGGGCGCAACGAAAAAAGCGATCGCGCTGCTGTTCAAAAACCGGTCGTTCGTGGCGATCTCGCTCGTTTCGATGCTGCTTTTATCGGGGCAGATGTTTACGCAGAGCTTCTACACGTACCTCTTTGACGACTATTTCCACGCGAACTGGATGAACCTTGCGACGCAGGCGTGCACATACTCGCCGATGCTGATCTTCATGTTCTTCCTGCCCAAAATGGCGCGGAAGATCGGCAAAAAGGAGGTCACCGCCGTAGGGTTGACGCTCGCCGCGCTGAGCAATCTGCTGCTGTTCTTCCTCCGCGGCATGGCGCCCGGAAAGCTCATGTGGATCTTCCTCATCATGAACTTTATCAGCGGCTGCGGGCTGACGACGCTCGTCATGCAGCTTTGGGCGATGGTGACCGACTCGACCGACGACATCGAGGTAAAGACCGGCAGCCGCGACACCGGCACAGCGTACTCGGTATTCAATTTCTTCCGGAAACTCGGTCAGGTGCTGTCCGCGATCTGCGTCAACGGCGCGCTTTTAGGCATGCACTACCGTTATGAAAAGGGCGCGGTGCAGACGCCGGAGAACCTCAAAATCATGTACGATCTCGCAACGCTGATCCCCGCCGTGCTGTTCGGGATCATGGCGATCCTGCTGTTCGTCGTGTATCCGCTTTCGAAGCGCAGAGTCGCAATATTGCAGGAGCAGAAGGAACAGACCCTCAAAGAATCCTACGAGAACAAACAGATCGATATCTGATGCTCAAAAAGAACGCGCTCCCGACCGGAAAGTCGGGAGCGTTTTTTCGCTGCAAACGAAATGCATGCGGGGCGTCGGGGTCGACGCCCCCTACAAGTATCATCGTGTGACAAGCATGATACGTTGCCAAGAGAACTGTCTCCTTGACGTCCACACTACTTCAACACAATTGTCTGCTTTGTGGTTGCCGACTTCTGCTCTTCTCCATTGGTTGTGTGACGGACGCCATAGATCTCAAATTTCAATCTGACGCCGTTCTCGGGATCAACGCTGTCCAGTACGGGCTCACCATAGTTGTAAGGCATGACCTCGCTAACTTTGTCGTTCCACTCGGCCTCGGTCTCGACACTCTCGATGGCCTCGTCCTTATGGCCGTCATCGGTATAGGCAACATGATGTGCCTCG
>CAMYWS010000101.1 GCA_947302865.1 uncultured Clostridia bacterium | reverse complement strand
TGCGGCAAGATCCCTGCGGATCTGCTGAAGCCCCTTCGACCACGCGCCTTCGCTTTTGCCGACGCCCGTTGCGTCCCAGGTGACGACCGACCAGCCGGCATGCACGAATTCGACGATCTCGGGAAGGTGCGCATCCGCGCCGTCGCCGATGCCGTTGACGACGACGATCAGCCCGCGCGGATCTCCGGCATCGTACCGAAAGCCCGAAAGCATATTCCGTCCGGACGGAAAGGCGAAGGGTTCGCGCGAAACGTCCGGCTGAAGCTCCTCATAGGTGTAATGCAGAGGGGAGAGCCCGCTTCTTTTCGGAAAGAGCGCGCGGAACACGGCGGCGGACGCGAGCATTGAGACCGCGCCGTACAAAAGCAGCGCGCAGAGCGCGATGCAGACCGCCTTCTTTACGGGATGCTTTGATTTCGCCATGTTCCCTCCGAATAAAAAACGTGACGCCGGAAAACCGGCGTCACGCATACTGACGCTTGATCAGTCCGGGACTGATTATCTGAGCGCGCCGTTGGCAGCAGCCGCAATGATCACGATGAGGTAGATCGCGATGACGATCGTTGCGATGATGCCGAGGATCAGACCGACTTTGCTCAGAATAAAGCCGACCTTGGACGAACCGGCCAGTTCGCCGCCCTGTGCGATGAATTCCTTGCCCTTTTTACGGCCGATCGCACCGAAGATGATGCCGAGAATGCCACAGAATACGAGGCTCAGAATGCCGAACGTAAGCGTATTCGGCTGCGGCAGATTGTTCTGATCGAAATTGTACTGTTCCATTATGATTTCCTCCTCCTTTTGGATTCAATGCATTATAGCACGCCGTACGCGCAAAAGCAACAAAAATACACTTTTTTCATCAAATTGCATCTTCTTTCGCCTTTGCGTCCAGCTCCTTAAGATATTCTATGATCGTTTCGTCGTATCTTTCCGTATCGTTGATGCGGATGCGGGAATGCGCGCCGTGCGGGAACCACACGATCTTTTTCGGTGCGCTGCAGTGCGCGTAAAGGTATTCCGCCTGGTCCGGCGTGGAATAGGTATCCTCGCGGCTGTGCAGGAACAGAATGGGCTTTCTGAGCTTTTCGATGCGTTTGAACGGACCGTCGGTCACAACGTTTGCATGCGAGCAGAGCCGGATCCAGAGCATGACCTCCTGCTGCACGGGAAAGCGCATTTTTTCGGGGCGGTCGACCTTCATGTGATTGTCGAACGACCGGTAGAAGGAGTAGTACATGCCCTCGCAGGACATCGCCTCGATATAATCCGGGCATTCCGGCGCGGTCAGCGCAAACAGCGCGGTGGAGGAGCCGATGCAGATGCCGTGCAAAAACACGCGCTCGTTGCCGAGGTCGTCGTGCAAAAGACGGCACCATTCGAGGATGTCGCGGTATTCACGGTAGCCGAGGCAGCTCACCTTGCCCTCGGAAAGTCCGTGCGCGCGGTTGTCGATAACGAGCACGTTTCTGCCCGCGCGGCGGAACGGTTCTGCGAAATAATAGGAATACAGCACGCATTCCGTCCGTCCCGCAATGATCAGCGCGGCGGAGCTGCCGCCGAAGTCGTAGTATTCGCCGACGAGTTTCAATCCGTCGCTTCTGATCTCCACCTCGCGCATGCGATCGGCGTATTTTTTACCCCATTCGATGCCGATGTCATGCATTCTGCAGTATTCGGGATCCTCGGGAAAGCTGCAGCCGCGGTCCCATTTGCCGGGCTTGTTGCGCCGGAGCAGCACGGAATAGATGATCCATGCGAGGATCATCGTAGGGATGACGAAGAAGAAGAGCACCGCGCCGAGCGCGATCAGAATCCAAAGCCATACCATACCGTTTTCCTCACATGATCCCGATTTCCCAGTGATAGATCTCCTGCCCGGCGTCGACGAACTCCAGCTCGAGCATCGGATACTGTCCGGCGATCGCTTCGGAAAGCGCTTCCTCGTCGGACACGGAAACGCCGGCGCCGCGCAGCACGATGCCGGTCTCGCGGTCGTCGATATCCTCGATCATGGCAAGCGCGCCGAGGATCGCCGCCTTCCAGTCGCGTTCGACGCAGACGAGCTCGCCGCCCAGAAACGCGATGTCCTCGCCGCGGCGGCAGCGGATCTCGTGGTACGTGTAATCGCGCGAGGCGGTCGTTTCCCGCAGGGTGATGATGTTGTCAATGCCGGAACGCATGCCGTTGATGCGTTTTTCAAGGTCCTTCTCGTCCGGAATGTCCATTGCGATCGCGTAATAGCCCTCGACAAAGCTCCTGGACGGCAGCACCGTCACGTGCTTGTCGGGCACGAGCGACGCCGCCTGCTCGGCGGCAAGGATCACGTTCTTGTTATTCGGCAGCACGACGATCGCGTCGGCGTCGATGGATTCGAACGTGGAGACGAATTCCTGCGAGGAGGTGTTCATGGTTGCATCCCCTTCGATCACGCAGTCCGCGCCGAGCCCCTCGAACAGCCTGCGCATGCCCGCGCCGTTGACGACGGCGACGATGGACAGCGGCTTATGCACCTTCGGCTTTACGGCGCGGTCGTGCTCGTTGTGCTGGATCTGCATGTTTTCCAGCTTGAAGGTGAGGAACTCGCCGTACCGCTGCGCCAGTTCGATGATAACGGCGGGCGCTTTTGTGTGGATGTGCACCTTGACGCGCTTTCCGTCCTGCACGCAGACAATGGAGCTGCCGAGCCGGTCGAGCGCGCCGAGGAACGCTTCGATGCTGAAATTCTGCTCATAGGCGGGATTTCTCATGCGCTGCAGAATGAATTCCATGCAGTAACCGTCGATAAAGAGACTGTCCTCGTTGAACCGGCTGAAATCCGGATCGGTTCCCTTTGCCGCGGGCTGCTTCGCCGTATCCGCAAAAACCTCGCCGCGCAGATACTTCACCATGCCCTCGAAGATCAGGATAAATCCCGTCGCGCCGGAATCGACCACGCCCGCGTCCTTCAGCACGGAAAGCATTTCCGGCGTGAGGATCAGCGTTTTCCGCATCTCTGCGGCGTAGGCGGAGAGGATGAAGTCGATCGAGGAGCTTCTTGTGATCTGCGAACGGATGTGCTCGATCCCCTCGCGCGCAACTGTCAGGATCGTGCCCTCCACCGGCTTGCGGACCGCGCTGTAAGCAACGCGATACCCGCGCACCAGCGCGTTTCGAAGCTCGCCCGGTCCGATCAGAACCGCGCGGGAAAGCGCCTGCGCAAAGCCGTAGAAGAACTGCGACAGAATGACGCCGGAGTTGCCTCTTGCGCCGAGCAGCATGCCGGAGGACAGGGACTTCGTAAATACGTTGACGTCGCTGCTGCTCTCGGCAAGCGACAGCCCGTGCTCCAGCGTTTTGACCATGTTGGTTCCGGTATCGCCGTCCGGGACGGGGAAGACGTTCAGACGGTTGATCTCGTCCTCGCTTGCACGAAGATTCGCGAGCCCGTTTCTGAGCATCTGTTCCAGTTCAATTCCGTTGATTCGTTTGATTGCCATAGTTGTGTGGTTACCGTTGCGGCCGCCCGTCGCTTCCGACGCGGCGCAGGATCATTCTTCGTCTTTCTTGCCCATCAGTGTGACGGACTTCGGCAGCATGAAGGAGAGCGCGAATGCAGCAAGCACCGCGATCGCGCAGACCAGCGTCATGTATTTGACCACGTTGTTCGTCTTCATCATCGTCAGCACCGCCTGTCCGCCGATGCCGGACGCCACGCCCGCAAAGAGCCCCTGCACCGCAAAGTACATGGCGGCGTTCGAGATGCCGGTGCGCTTTTCCTCCTCCGCAGCAAGCTGCGAGGGTACGGAGTATGCGACGGAGAACATCGCGCCGATGCCGAACGAGGAGATGAGACCGGTGACGATCGCAAGGATCGTCTTGAGCGTGCCTGCCGGGAGATAGGACACCGCGAACATCGCAGCCATGCCGACGGCAAAGATCACGAGCGTATAGCGGTATGAGAAGCCGAAGCCGAATTTCCTGGTCAGCCGGTTATAGATCAGGAGCGTAAACGGCACCGGCGCAAACGCCGCCATCATGACGAACATCATGTTCATTCCCGCGACCGAGAAATACTCGTTGATGCCGGACAGGAAGAGCTGCACGCCGAAGGTCATGAACGAGTACACGATCATCCACAGGATGTAGTCCTTGTTTTTGAACGTATACGCGATCGACTTGAACAGATTGACCGAAACGGACGTTTCTTCGCCGTCGCGGGTGATCACGCCGTCCTTGGTGGAATCCTCTCGGATCAAAAGCAGCGGAATCAGCATGGTCAGCACGATCGGCAGAACGATCATGGCGACCGGACGGACGTTCAGACCGTTCAGAAGCATGCGCACCACGACGTAGCCGAGGATGAAGTAGACGATGTCGCAGACCGACTTCACGTTCGACATGAAGTTGCGCTCCTCCTGCGTGTCGACGATCTCGGTAAACGTCGCGTAATAGGTGACCATCGTCAGCGTATAGAAGCTGTAGAACACGCACAGCGTCACGCCGTAGAAGATCGTGTTCAGAAGCGTTGCGCCCTGCGGATTCGGCGTAACCAGCGTGAACAGCACGTATGCAAGGATCATCGGAACAAGGCCGATGATCAGCGCCGGGCGTCTGCGTCCGAACCGCGTTTTCAGGTTGTCCGTAAACGAAGCCATCGGAACGTCGATCACTCCGTCGATGATCTTTGCGATCACGCCGAACACCGCCCATACCGCAGCGATGACGAGGTCGCGGCCGAGGAACGTCTGATACTGAATGACGTTCGGATTGAATCCGCTCGCGATCAGCGCGCTGCACAGGTACGAATTGACCATCAGGTTCAGCATATTGACGCCCATGCCGCCGATCGCGTACAGGAACATCTGCCATTTCTTGGTGAGTTTTCTCATTTGGATTTCTTCCCCCTCAGAAAGCTGTTTTATTTTTCGGAAGCCAGTGCTTTTTCGATGATCGCGCGCTCCTCGCCGAGATCCTTTGAAATCGGCTTTCCGATATAGTACGCCGCCATCAGACCCGGTCCGATATTGATGCCGCAGGACGGGAACACGTCGTTGATGAAGATCGCTTTCGGATGGAAGCGCTCCTCAATGAGTTCCTTATATTTCTCCGCCTGCGGGAAACGGCTGGTCTGCGCGATGAAGATGATTTGCTCGGACGGGTTTTCGATCGTGTTTTCGATGTAGTTTAAAAGCGCGGCGTAAGCGGCTTTCGCACCCTTCGCCTTGCCGATCACGGTGGTGAGACCGTTGTAGTCGAATTCGCCGATCGGCTTGATGCCCGCGAGCGTGCCGAAGAACG
>CAMYWS010000100.1 GCA_947302865.1 uncultured Clostridia bacterium | reverse complement strand
CCGTTCTTTGCGATCAGCTCGTCGAAGCTTCCTTCCTCAACGATTCTTCCTCCGTCGATCACGATGATCCGGTCGCAGTGCCTGACGGTGGAGATCCTGTGCGCGATCACGATGCGCGTGCAGCGCATCGCATCCAGCGCGTCGGATACTTTCTTCTGCGCAACGTTGTCCAGCGCCGACGTCGCCTCGTCGAACACCAGCACCTTCGGCTTCGCAGCGATCACCCGCGCGATCAGAATCCGCTGCTTCTGTCCGCCGGACAGCGTGCCGCGCCCCTCTGAAACGAACGTTCGCATGCCCATCGGCATTTCGCGGATGTCGTCGGCGATGCCCGCCTTCTCCGCGGCGTCCCACGCTTCCTCCACGGAAAGCCCCGGCTTCATGGCTGCGATGTTGCTGTAGATATCGCCGGGAAACAGATCGTTGTTCTGCAGCACGGTCCCGATCATCTTATGAAGACAGGAAAGATTCAGATTGCGGAGATTTTTACCGTCGAAGAAAACAGCGCCGGTTTCCGGCTTCTCAAAACCGAGGATCAGCCGCATCAGCGTGGATTTGCCGCAGCCGCTCTTTCCGACAACCGCGACGTATTCTTTCGGATTGATCCTCAAAGACACGTTCTGAAAGACGTACGGAGCATCCTTGTCGTAGCGGAACGAAACGCGGTCGAGGTCGATCCTGCCGGTCAGCTTCGTTATGATCTCCTTGTCCTTCGTTTCCTCCGGAGCCGTTTTCAGGATCGGCTCCGCGATCTTCAGCAGCGGACGGATCTGATACGCCGTAAACGTGACGCCGAACGCGGCGGTCACCATGCTGACGATGGAACCGTACGCCGCGGAAAACGCAAAGAACGAGGGCGCGTCCACTTCGTGTTTGAGCGCGAGCCGGTAAACAAGAATCATGGAAAGGAGACCGATCCCCGAGGTTACGGCGCTGCTGATCTTGATCAGCAGCGGAGGACGGTAGACCAGTCCCGCCTTTTCCGAATACAGTTTCATCCACCGCGCGAACATCCGCTTTTCCGCGCCGACGAGCCGGATCTTCCGGACGCCGGTAATCAGGGAATAGCTGAAACCCGCCTCTTCTGCCTGGATCTCCATGCTCCGCTCATAAAATTTCCGTTCCATGCGGACCATGATCAGCGACAGGAGAAGCATCACCAGAACGTACGCGACCGCCGCCGGCAGCAGTGCGCGTGCCTGACGGTAGATCACGAAAAAGTACAGAAGAGACGTAATCAGCGTTAATCCCATCGTCGTCGTGACGTTCAGATACTGCTCCGCAAAACTTACGACGGCGTCCGCGCGCGTTTTCATCTCGCCCGCGCCGAAACGCTGAAAGAACCCGACGGGGAGCGACAGCAGGCGCGTCATCACCGCAGTGCGTACTGCGGTGAGCGTTTTCTGCATCTGTCTCCCGGTGAGAAGCCCTTTCACGACGCTGAACAGATGCATGGAGACCAGAATACAAATCATGCAGACGGAAACCCCGATCAGCGGTTCGGCGCTTCCGGAGCCGGCCACAGGTCCCGTCAGCAGCTTGACGAGATACGGCAGGATCAGCCCGATCGCCAGGACGAGGAGCCGTGACGCGTTGAGCAGGAGCCGTTCGCCCAAGGGAACCGATTTCCGGATAAAGCGGATCAGTTCGATCGGCTCAATTTCCTTTTGCGGGAACGGACGGCAGAAGCTCAACGCCGCCGTTTCGAACCTCGCCGCGCTGCGTCGTGTGACCCGCAGCCGTTTTTTCGTCACCGGATCGTTGAAACTGTATCCGCCGAAGTTTCCGGGGATCAACGCGACGGGCGTCTGATTGTCCTTCGTGAACGCGAGGATCGGTCCGAATGCGTCGAGGTACCAGCTGTCTTTCAGCTCGACCTCGCGGTACATCATGCCGTACGCCTGCTGATAGTACTCCGTGAGATCGGAAATGTCGACGAAGCTCTCCGGTATGTCGAGCGGTCTCAATTCGAAAAACTGCAGGATCTCGTCGATCGCATTCTTCGCGACGTCCCGCTTGTCCTCGTTCCGGATGATCGGGCGTGACCCGAGAACGACGCCCGCGATCTCGTCGAAAGAATTCTCCAGAAGCCGCTGGTCCGTATTATTCCGTTCATTCAGTTGTTCCTTAAACAAGCTCATGACGGTGCCTCACGATTCGCTTGCGATCAGTTTTGCGTATGCGCCGTTCTTTTCCATGAGGGAACCGTGCGTGCCGTGTTCGACCGCCTTCCCGTGATCCAGAACGATAATTTCATCGCAGTCTCTCGCTACGGAGAGCCTGTGCGTAATAACGATGCAGGTAATGCCCCTGTTGCGTATGGCGCTGAAGACCTCGTATTCCGTCGCCGCGTCCAGCGCGGACGTCGCCTCATCCAGAATCAGAACGGAGGGATCCATCGCAAGCGCCCGCGCGATCTCCAGCCGCTGACGCTGTCCGCCGGACAGATTCCGTCCGCCGCTGCGAAGCTTATGCTGATACCCGTTTACCATCTCGGAAACGTCCTTGTGAATCGCCGCGTCGCGCGCCGCGCAGACAACCTCGAAATCCATGATCGAGCTGTCCCACATCCGGATATTGTTGCTCACTGTGCCTTCAAACAGCGACGGCTCCTGATCGATGACCGTGAGCGAGCTCGAAAGCGCCTCCCGCGGGTACGCGCTCCGCGGCTTGCCGTCGTACAGGATCTCGCCCGACCACGGCTGATACAGCCCCGCGACCATGCCTGCGATCGTGGATTTCCCGCAGCCGGACGGTCCGACCAGCGCGATCCATTGCCCGGGCTTCACGGAAAGCGAAAAGTTCTCGATGATCGGCGCGCTCGCTTTGGAGTAGCCGAACGTCACGTTTTTCAGTTCGATCCCTCCACGGATCTTTCCGATCACGTCTTCCGCGCTTTCCTCCGCTTCCCGGAACGCTTCGTCGTCCCGATACTGCATGACGTCCTCCACGCGTTCCATCTGCGCCCGCATCTCCTGCATCGTCTGACCGGCGTTTACAAACGACATCGCCGGCGACAGGAACGAGCTCATAAAGCCCTGAAACATCAGTACCGCACCGAGCGTGAACTCACCGCGGATCGTCAGATACACACCGATCGCCAGAACTGCATAGTTTGCGAGCGTGACCAGGAACAGCGGAAGCTGACCGAGGTACTGCTCGACCTTTTTCTCTTCCACCGTCTGCAGATTGACGAGCGCCTGATAACCGGCCCAGCGGCGGAAAAAGCTGCTTTCGGCGCCGTTTGCCTTAATGGATTCGATCAAGTCGATGCCGGCAAGCGCGGTCGAATCCCGTTTGCTTTCGTCCCGCAGGCGTACGCGCGTGATATTGATCCGCCGCCGCGAGACGCTTCCGGACAGGAAGACGTTCGCCGTAAGGACCGCAATTCCGAACAGGGAAAGGATAACGCTTCTGCGCAGCATCAGGACGAGATACAGCCCGACCGCCACCGTATTCATCGCCAGCGGCGCGAGCGAATTCACGAACACGCCCGCAATGGAAGCGTTCATCGCCTCGCGGGCCTGAATGTCGCCCGGACGGCGCTGCACGAAAAAGTCCATAGGCATCCTGAGCACTTTCCACATATAGGACGTGCTGCCGATCGCCGCCATCTTGCCGTTTATCCGAAGCGAATAGACCGCGCGCGCCCATTCTGCGGCGATCTGTACGACGCTGAGCACGAGCAGAACGGCAAGGAACGGTTCCGCCCACTGCTCGTTCTGTTCCAGAAGCAGGTGGTCGACAAAAAACCGCGACGCGACAAAGTTTACGATATTGAATATGTAGAAGATCAGCATCACAGCGGCAATGAACGCGATCGCCCCGCCCATGCCGGACAGCCGCTTCTTTGCGAACGCGTAGATGCTCGCGGGCTTTCCGTCCCGCTGAAACCGTTCCGTCGGCTTCATGATCATCACGATGCCGGTGAAGGATTCGTCGAACTCCTTCTTCGTGACACGGACCGCTCCGCGCGCCGAGTCGTTCAGATAGACGTATTTTCCCCGGAACCCTTTCAGCACGACGAAATGGTTCATATTCCAGTGAATGATGCACGGAAACCGTCCTTTTTCGCGAAGCTCTTCCGGCGACATCTTAAAGACCTTCACGTCAAGCCCGTACGACTTTGCCGCAAGATAGATCTTCTCCGCGTTGACGCCGTCCCGCGAGACGCTGCAGTCCGTACGCACCTGTTCGATCGGAACCCATTTCCCGTAATAAGCCAAAATCATAGCCAGAGATGCAGCGCCGCACTCCAGCCATTCAAGCTGCATCATAACCGGGACTCTGGCAACGCCCTTTGTGAGCGTTTGTTTTCCGTTCCGTCTTACCATCGCCGTTTATCTGTCTCCGAGAATATACCGGATCAGTTTGATTTCGCCCGTTACGATCTTTCCCAGATATTTACCGTCCGGCAGCTCAACGTACGCAAGCCCGGTCTTGATGCCGAATTCGTCCTCTTCCGTTTTGCTGACAAGATACTCTTCTCCGTCGATCCGCACGATCATTCCCGCTTCGACGTCGGACGGGATCAGCGTGACGATCCGCGCCTCGCCGTCCGAAACGACGATGTGCACGTCCTTCACGATCTCGATCGATCCGATCGCGCTCCACACGATACCGGCAGCCAGAAGCAGCGCCACAGCCGCAATGATGATCCACATCCGCGGCGACGTAACCCTGAGATAATCCGTCAGCTGCTCCGGTGAGGAAATCTTGTCCATTGCTTTTTTTCGGAATAATGTTTGATCGTTCTCCGCCATGTTTCTTCCTCGCTTTTTTCCGGGAATCCGGTTCGTCCGGACCCGTATGCCGGTTTCCGTTTGGTTCCGCCGCCGGGCGCGTTCTTCGCGCAAACATTCCAAACAGGACAGGATCCTGTCCGGTGATGCGTCTTATGCCCGTTTTGCCGTATCCGGATACGTGCTGTTGAATTATTATATATCCTGATTTAATATAATAACAGAAATGCTGCCGTAAATCAATATAATATCGTAATAAATCCCCCCGCCGGCGCGGGATGCGCCGCTGCCTGCCCACCCTGTATTATACTGTCACCATGGATGAAGCATCCGGAAAACGCAGCAACTTATCGGGGTTTTCGGCACTTTTGCTGCAGGATTGATCAGCTGTATGCCGCACTGCATAAAGAAGCTTTATACAAAACGGTGAATTGCAAAGGACGGATTTGTGAGAAAAAGGAGGGCATTTTATAACCACGGATCGTACAGAACCACATTCGGCAAAGATTCATTGGAAGCGGATTCCACCGCTTCGGCATGACA
>CAMYWS010000099.1 GCA_947302865.1 uncultured Clostridia bacterium | reverse complement strand
GGGGAGACGTTTTCGCCGTTCGGCAGAACGATGATCTCCTTGATGCGGCCGGTGATGTAGAGATAGCCGTCCTCGTCGAACCGCACGAGATCGCCGGTACGGAACCAGCCGTCCTCATAGGCGTCGGGCTCTTCGACGCCGACGTAGCCCTCCATCATGTTGCGGCCTTTCAGCCACAGCTCGCCGTTTTCGACCCGGATCTGTTGATTCGGGAACGGAAGGCCGACGGAGTCGGGCCGTGCAAGACTTTCCGGATTGCCGGAGACGAGGTTTGCGGACTCGGTGAGACCGTAGCCGGGCAGCAGCTTGATGCCGAGTCTGTCATATTCTTTGACGAGGAACGGCGACACCGGCGCCGCGCCGCAGATGATGGTTTTGAGGTCCGCGCCGAGCATGTTGCGCCCGAATTTTTTGGAAAGAGTCAGCGCCATTTCGGCAAGCGCCGGCACGATGACCATGATTGTCGGACGGAAAACGGCGACGTCGCGGAACATGTCCTTGTTGTTGCGGCAGATATACAGCGCGCTGCCCGTATAGAGCGAGGTCATGAGGTTGCGGATCAGACCGAACACGTGCGAAAGCGGCAGTACCAGCAGATAGCGCTGACCGAACACGTCCGGATAGCCGTAGCAGCCGTTGATCGTGCCCTGCATCACCGCGTCGTTCGAAAGAAGCGCGCCCTTGCTCCTGCCGGTCGTACCGCCTGTAAAGACGATCGCGCACGGCGTTTTCGGCTCGCAGTGCACGAGCGGCGTTTTTTCGTCGGAAACGGCGTCGGCGGGGATCAGTGCGATGTCCGGCCGCTTTGCCTTGACGATCGCGAGACGCGGCTCGAAATCCGCCTGATAGACGAGCTTTTTGATGCCGAACATCATGCAGCAGCCGAAAACGGCTTCCGCGGGAAGATGCGCGGGGAAGATCGCGGCGGTCGCGCCGGAGGTCACGACGGCAAGGTACGCCTTGACGAAGTCGTAAGAGTTCGCGGCGAAGATCGCGACGCGCGTGCCGACCGGGCAGTCGCGGAGAAGCGTGCGGAAGCCCGCAGCGTCCGCTTCCAGCTCCGAAAAGCTTCTGGATTTTCCTTCGTCGACGATCGCCGTCGCGTCCGGATACTCGTTTACGCAATGCTCCCACATCGCGGAAACGGTCGAAAATTCCCGGATGCGCTCGAACGTCTGTTCGTCCGTGTATTTGCGAAAGATCTCTTTACTTGGTGTCTGCATCGGTTTTCCTCCTGCTTTGATAAGCGATCTGCTTTAATTCTTCTTCTTTTTGCCGAAGCTCTTCGGCGACGGCGTCGATCTCGGACATCGGCGGGCGCTTCCCGTACCGCGCGTAGAGATCGATCGGTTCTCCGATGACGAAAGTCATGCGGTTATAGAAATGCGCTCTCGGTTTCACGTAGATCGGCACGATCGGCGCTTTGCCCTGCAGGGCGATCAGCACGGGACCGGACTTGAACGCGGAAAGGTCGCCGCTGCCGTCGTTGATGTGGCCTTCCGGAAAGATGGACACGAGCGAGCCGCTCTTGAGTTCGTCGGTGATCTCCCGAAGCGAGCCGAAGCTGAAGTTCTGCCGGTCGATCGGGATACAGAGAAACCGTTCGAACCACCAGCGCGCCTTTGATTCAAAGAATTCCTTGCCGCAGACGAAGTGATGCCGCCGGTACCAGACCGCAAACATCACGTTGACCGGATCAAAGAAGCCGTCATGGTTCGAGATCAGCAGCGCGCCGCCGCGGATCGGCTTTTTTGCGGCTTTCGATTCAAACCGCCAGCGCGGACGCAGCCAGATCATGCCGGGAAGCGCGGCGGACAGCTTGACGAAATCGTATACGAGATATCGCAGCGAAAACAGCTTAGCGCGATTCGTTCGTTTCTGTTCCATACAGCAGTTTCTCCAAAGCGATGATCCGTTCCCGAAGCCGTTCGGAAACGATGGCAAGATTCTCCGTTTCGTCGGCGCCGTCCTCCAACAGATCGGAGGCAAGAATCGGCTTTCCGATCAGAACGCGGGCGCGCTTGCGGCAAAAATACGATCCGTTCGTCACAACGGGTATGATCTTCGACCCGCTTGTAAGCGCCAGATACGCCGCGCTCACTTTGAACGGCAGGGGACGTTCCTCGCCCGGCAGGGGCAGGCGGCTTTCCGGAAAGATCCCGACAACGCCCCCGCGCGAAAGGATCGAAAGCGACTTCGGCATGAACCCGAAATCATGCGCGTTCCGGTCGACGCGGATCCCGCCGAGACAGTGCAAAAGCAATGCGAGCAGCGGCTTTTCATACAGCACCTCCGCCATCTGAAAGCGCAGCGTGCGCGTATAAAATACGAACAGATAGACCGCGTAGTCGAAGATCGACGTGTGATTCGAAATCACGATCGCGTCTTTTTCGATATGCCGTCCCTGCACCGTTTTGTCCTCGTAAAGGATCTTTGTCCGGAAACACAAAAACTGCACAGGCCAGCCGGTGATCTTCACAAACCAGTTGAACAGTCCGATCATACCCGAAGATCGCCGCCTTTCTCCCTGCGAACGTAGTCGGCGATGCTGCGGACGGTCTTCAGCCCGGTCTCATCCAGCGGGAACGGCGCTTCGAACTCGTCACGAAGCTTCGTCAGCATGGCGAAATAATCGAGACTTGTGCCGCCGAGATCGAGGAAGAAATCGGCGTCGAAGGCGATCTCGTCTTCGCGACGGTTCACGGCGGAAGCGACGACGGCGCGGATGCGTTCAAGAAGCGCGTCGGTCTTCGTGTCGTCCTGTTTTCGTGAAAAATCGAGCGGACGCAGCGCGCCGGAAGCAAAGTCGCGGCGCAGGCGGACCCGGTTCAGCTTGAAATCGTCCGTCGCCATCAGCGGGCCCTCGACCGGAACGATACGTGAGATCGTACCGGCAAGATTTGCGCGGTCGATCCGTTCGGCGATCGCGTCGAGCAGCTTCTTTGCGGCTTCCGCGGTGGTCATGCGGTTCATGCCGACCAGCAGCACGGCGGAGGATCTTCCGCCGTCGCCTGCGGGGATAAGACAGATCTCCGTCCCGTCCGTACGAAGAAGCGGTTCGACGGCGTTCGGATTCAGGTTTTCGCCGTTTGCGCCGACGATGAGGTCGTCCGTGCGGCCAAGGATCCGGTAATGGCCATCGACGCATTCCGCGAGATCGTGCGTATTGAACCACCCGGAACGGTCCGTCCGTCCCTCGGAGGTCAGCACGTATTTTGCGGTCACGAGACCGCGCACGAGCAGTTCGGCTTTCTCATTTATGCGGTATTCGACATTCTGCATCGGCTTTCCGACGCAGCCGAGACGCAGGTATTTCCTGTCTGCGGACAGCTCGACCGACGTAATCCCGATCTCGGTCATGCCGTACCCGTTCGCGAGCGGATATCCGATCCCGTTGAAAAACGCATGCACGGCGGGATCCAGAAAGCTCCCGCCCGAGATCATATAGACGATGGAATTCCCGAACAGATTGTCCCGCACCTCGCGGAACGCAAGCTTCGAGAACGCCGCGGAAAGAGGGCGGGGCAGCTTCTGCGTCAAAGCCAGCGCGCGGTCGAACTTCGCCGCGGTCTTTTCGCCGCGGTTTCCGATCTCCTTCTTTGCCTGCTCGCAGACCTTCTCCCAGAAAAGCGGCACGGCAAAGATGTGCGTGACCTTGTGCCGGCGGATCGTGTTGACGATGGTGGAGGGGGAGAGGTCGGAAAGATGCACGAACGTGCGCGAAAAGAACCCGAACCAGATATACATCGCGATCAGGCCGAACACGTGGTAGAAGGGAAGGAAGGTCAGAAGCTTGAGATTCCCCTCAAAATGCTTTTTGATCAGCGGCTGTTCCCGGATGATCCCGTAACTGTCGCAGATCTGGTAAAAGAACTCCTCCGCGCCGTACGCGCAGACCTTGACGTTCTCAGTCGTGCCGGAGGACATCACGAGAAGCTCCGTGCCGAACGGCTGCGCCGCAATCGGCTCGCCGGTGCACGGGATCTCGTCCGGACGCAGCACGGGACAGGCAAAATCACCCTGTTCCGCAATGACCGCCCGGCAGTCCGCGATCCTCAATGCGCCCGCAAGCAGCGGCGCAGGCAGGCGCAGATTCATCAGCAGCGGACGGAAGCCCGCGGCAAGGATCGCCCAGAACAGCTCGATCCAGTCGAGACTGTTGTTGAGACAGAGCCCGACGACAGCGTTTTCGGGAAGCGTCCCGAGCGCCTGTTTCAATGCGGCGGCACGGGAAAGAATGTGCGCCTTCGCTTCGCCGTAGGTCGTCTTGCGGATCCGATATCCTTCGCTCTGCTCGTAGAGGACGTTTTCCTTTTCGCGGAACATCAGCCCGAAAAGCGCATCGAAAGAAAACCCGGCGGCGCGGAACGCGTCGAGTTTATCACGCACAAAGGCGTCGATGGAACGGTAGGAACCGATATGATGATCTGTCATAAACAACACTCGTCCAAATTACAATTACTTTTGCCATTATAACGCTTTTCGAGTTGTGAATCAACATATTTCCCAAAAAACGGACAAACTTTGTCTGTACGCGTCAAATGTGCGCGGCACGTTCCGATCGGAAAAGCGTCCGGTGCGGATCCCGCTGCGGTTACATGTAAAAAGCAGGCGCGAAATCGCGCCTGCCTGTCCATGCGTTCGCTTATTTCTCGAAGGAGAAATGATAGTCAAGGTGCTTCTCGTCGCGCACGGCGATCATTTCCTTCTGCACCGCCGCGTTGACGGGAACGCCCTTGTCCTTGCGGTCCTGCCACACGAGCCATTCCTTTTCGCCCGCGGTGTAGATGCGCTCCTGACCCGGCGCCTTTTCGGAATTGCGCAGCGCGCGGAGGATGTCGCCGCAGATCTTCTTGAACGTGTCGAGCCCCATGAACGCTTCGGGATCGATCGCGATAAAGAAGTGACCGAGATGATACGGACGCTTGTTGCCGTTCTCATCCATGCCTGTGAGCATCTTCATATAGCTGCCCGCCTGCAGCGCCGCGGAGAGGATCTCCACGACCGTCGCGTAGCCGTAGCCCTTGTAGCCGGCAAGCTCCTCGCCGATGCCGCCGAGCGGTGCAAGCGCCGCTTCGCCTTTGGTGAGGTCGATGAGGATCTGCTTGCTGTCGGTCATGGCGGAGCCGTCTCTGCCGATGACCATGCCCGCGGGGGTGTCTTTGTCGTTTCTTGCATAGTACTCGATCTTGCCGCGCTGCGTGATGGAGGTCGCGCAGTCGATGCAGAACGGGAATTCCTCGTCGGTCGGCAGCGCGATCGTCAGCGGGTTCGTGCCGAGCATGTTCTC
>CAMYWS010000098.1 GCA_947302865.1 uncultured Clostridia bacterium | reverse complement strand
GTCCCGTGTAGAAGATCGCAAGGACGCCGAAGGTCAGGATCGTCAGGATGATCCAGCCGAAGAACGACATGACAAGACCGAACAGCTCGCCCTTGTGCCCCCGCATGTCCTCCCAGGAACGGCGGATCACATCCATACCGGACAGCGACGGATCTTCACTCAGAAGATACGGGACTTCGAAGAGTCCCAGCGCAACGATGATGCCGGGCACGAAGAAGCAGAGAATACCGAGCGTCACAAACAGTGTATACAGCGCCATCGCGCCGACCAGTCTGCCGTACTGCTTAAAGCCCGCGAACAGATCCGTGACGCGGAAGCGCTCGTGCCGATACGCGGACAGAAGGATCTTTGCGTTGCCGACCCGGATCACGTTGCCGACGAGGAACGTATACAAAAGACTGATCAGGCTTGCGGCGATCGCAATGCCGATCAAAAGTCCCATGATCCGTCTGAACAGTTCGTTGTTGCCGATCGCTTCGCGAAAACCGTCCGTGCCTGCCTGATTGTAGCTGAACGAGAATGTGCCGCCGCCGCTCAGTACGCCTGCGAGCAGCCCGATCCCGACGATCGGCCAGTACTGGAAACGCAGTGCGTCACTTGCCTTTTGTTTTACCATGCCTATCATATTGAAACAGCTCCTTTCTGCTGCGATCCTCAGAGATCGCCGTTGGCTTTCATTTGCTCGCGAAGGGTATACGTATCGTCCCACTCCCAGCCCATCAGCTCGGAAACGGTACAGAAGGTATAACCGCGCGCGACGAATTCATCCAGCACCGGAATGAGGTACTTTTTGAGATGCTTTGCGCCGTTGTGGCACAGGATGATGTGACCGGGCTTGATCTCCCTGAAGAGCAGATTCTTGATGGCTTCTGCATCCCACGCGTCGTTCGCGTCCTTCGACGTCAGTCCCCACATGATGACCTCAAGGCCGAAATAACGCGAGATCGTATTGACCTTGGGGTTTGACGCGCCGAACGGCGGACGGAAGACGTGGATGCGATAGCCGTGCTCGTTGAGCATGCGGTCGACCGTGGGCTTGATCTCTTTGACGACCTTCGCGGCGTCAAGCGGTGTAAGGCGCGGATGCGTCACGGAATGCGAGCCGATCTCATGCCCTGCTTCAATGATGCGTTCGACCCACGAGCTGTGCGTCTTCATCCACTCATCGGTCATAAACATCGTGCATTTCATGTTATATTGATCGAGAACATCCAGCAGCCAGTCGGTATTCGTCTCGCCGTAAGCGTAGTCGAACGTGATCGCGATCATCATGTCGTCGCGCTCATAGTTGCCGACGACCGGCACATATTCGGTATCGTACACCGCGACGTCGAGACTGTGGATCGGATAATCGATCCCGTCCACATACAGGTATATCGTCGTGCGGACCGGACTGCCCGCGGGCAATTTGATCTTGATCCTGCTGCTCTTGTTTCTGTTTTTGAGCGTGCCCGTTCCGATGACCGTGCCGTCCTCGAGCCGCACTTCGGCGTTGACCTCCTCGGGCATCGCGTCCGCATCCAGAACGTCGAGCTGGAACTGGCTTTCCTGCTCCGGAGAGATCATCCGGAATTCCTCGCGGAACGCAACATACGGCTCCGGCGTCGGCGTCGGTTCGGGCGTGGGCGTCGGCGTGGGCGTTGGCGTCGGTTCCGGTGTCGGCGTGGGCGTGGGCGTCGGTTCGGGCGTCGCCATCTCCACCATCTCAGGCGTCGGTTCCTCGGTGGGGACGGACGTCGGCGTCGGCTCCGGCGTTGCCTCCGCTTCCGGCGCAGCTGACGGCTGTGCCTGCTGTCCCGCGCCTTTGCACGCCGTCAACAGCAACAGCAAAGCCATCGCGCATACGATAAACTTCTTCATTTCCTGTTCCTCCGTGACGGATCGTCGGTTATTGTGCTGAAACTATATCATATTTTCCGCGTTTTGTCCAGTTTTTGTATAAGCGGAACCGCTTTGCGCATACTCATCAAAAAGCGTTTCGGAGGGATGATATGCAGCGGAAAAGAAAACGCGTCGGCGTCGCACTCGGCTCGGGCGGGATGCGCGGCATGGCGCATATCGGCATTCTGCAGGTTCTGGAAGAGGCGAATATCCCGATCGACTTCGTTTCCGGCGCGTCAGTCGGCGCGTTCGTCGGCGCGGCGTACGCGGCCGAGATGGACCTGTACGCGCTCGGCAGGTTTGCGACGGAGCTCAGAAAGCGCGACGTGCTCGATCCGGTCAACCCGTTCCGCGACGGTGTGTTCTCCGGCAGGAAATTCCGAAAGCTCTGCGAGATCGTCACGGACAACCGTTCGTTCTCCGAAACGTGCGTGCCGCTGTGGTGCTCCGCGGTCGATCTCGAGACGGGCGAGACCCGGTATCTTCACGAAGGACGGCTGAAGGACGCCGTCCGCGCAAGCATCGCCATCCCCGGGCTGCTGCGTCCCGCAACGATCGACGGTGTGACCTACATCGACGGCGGCACGGTCGAATCGGTCCCCGTCGATATCCTCCGGGAAAACGGCGCTGACGTCGTGATCGGCGTCGATCTCTCCATCTGCGCGCCGTACGCGCCGAAGCGTCCGAGGCCCTTTACGATCGCGTTCCGCTCTGTGGACATCATGCGCGCGACGATCGACCGGCTGAGGCCTTTCGGAGCGGACGTGCTGATCCGTCCGGACGTCTCGTTTATGGGCCGCCTCGTCCCGCACGACGCAGCGGAATGTATCGCGATCGGCAGAGCCGCGGCGTCGGAAGCGCTGCCGAAGATCCGCGAACTGCTTGAAACGCGGGCATAATTTGAGTGAAAACGGCGTAGCGTACTCAGAGAGGTCGCTATGCTTTATATTTTACCGATTCTCATTCTGTTCGGTTTGATTGCCGCACCGGACGCCGCATTTTCCGCCGCATACGCCGCGGCGATGCTCTGGTGGACGCGGGTGCTGCCGTCGCTGCTGCCGTACCTCGTCGCCTCGTCGCTTCTGCTGCGAAGCGGGCTTCTCTCCCGCCTTCATGCGCGCGCCGTGCCGTTTCTGCTGCTTCCTTTGGGGATCCTCGGCGGCTATCCCGTCGGCGCAAAGACTGCCGGTAAGCTGTACCGCGACGGCGCGCTGTCGCTTTCCGACGCGCGAAAAGCCGCTGCGTTCTGCAATCTCCCGAATCCCGTATTTCTGATCTCCGTCGTTTCGACCGGCTTTTTCGGCGATCCGAAAACCGCGCTTCCGCTGCTTTTGGGTATCTTCGGCACGGCGCTTTTCGGACTTCTCCCGCTTTCCCGCGTTCGCGCTGCTTCTGTCCGTCCGTCCGAACCGCCCGCGCTTTCGCACACTCTCCCTGCCGCGATCGGCGACGGCATGCGGGCGATCCTGAACGTCGGCGGGTGCCTCGTGTTTGCGTCCGTGCTCGGCGCGCTTCTTGAAGCCGCAGGCGTCTTCCGCCTGTTCGGCACAGCTAAACCGATCGCTCGCGCGGTCACGCTCGGACTCTTTGAAATGACCTCCGGCGTTTCTGCGATCGCGGGTTTGCCGCTTTCGCTTCCGCTGCGGCTTGCGCTTGCCGCCTTCTTCATCCGATTCGGCGGCGTGTCCGTGCTTCTGCAAAGCGCGTCGCATCTCCCGCTGTCGCTTCCGCGCTATTGTCTTGCCCGGCTCTGCGCCGCGACGATCGCCGCGCTGGCGGTTTATCTTCTCACGCCGGTGTTCTGCCCCGCCGTTGCCGTCCCCACGCTTGCGACCCGCGCGGAAATGATCCGGAACAGCTTTGACCTGCTTGCCGTTTCACTCTCCTCCGCGCTCGGGCTTTTGCTCGTCTATGTCTTCACCTTCGGTCTGTCAGAAAGAAAAAGGGGCATGCACGGGAGAGCGACCCCGGTCTCCCGCTCCCGCAGGGACGATGCACGGCGTACAGGGAGCGATGACACGCAGCAGACGACGCCTGCGCCGCAGCACGATCTGCCTGCGTAACAAATCGGATCCTCCCCGGCACCCCGCAAAAGAAAAAATACAAATACCCTCTGTGTGCAGCGCTGTTGGATACTGCGCAACAAAATAAACAACGTTACGCACACCCCCTGCCTGTTTCAGTCAGTCGGCGCGTTCACGCCGCTCCATGCCCCGGGATCGGGTCGATGCTGCTGCCGCCGGCCGCGTTACCGCGGAGGCCGATGCCGCCGCCTTTATCATGCATGTTTCCGCCGATCAGATCATAATGTGCGTACATTGCGGAAATGCTCCGTCTTTATCGCACCGTTTTTCCGGACTTGACGCAGAAAAGCATCACGGTACCCCTGAATGGGTCTGCGCCTTGCAGCATTTCCGATGAAAAAGGACGTCGTAACGACGTCCTTTCGCGGTTTGTCCGATTTATGCTTCGACGACGGCGGTGATGAGCTGCAGCGTCGCGTCGAGCGCGTCCTCATGCGTGCGCTCGTAGCCGTGCGTTTCGCGCACGCCCGGTCCGATCAGCGCGTGGCGCACGTCGTAGCCGGCGCGAAGCGACACGTCCGCGTCCGAGCCGTAGCTCGGGACCATCATGTCGAGCGCGTACGGGATGCCGTTCTTTTCGCAGAGCTTCACAAGCTCGTCGGTCAGCACGGTGTGATACGGGAACGATGCGTCCTTTGTGGCGATCGTGACCTTGTGCTCATTGCTGTCGTGGTCGAGACCGATGCATCCGATGTCGACCGCGATGAGGTCTTTCGTGTCCGCGGGAATGCCGCAGGCGCCGCCGTGTCCGATCTCCTCGTATTCGGTGAACAGTAAGCTCACCTTGCGGTTCAGCTTCACCCTGCCGTCCGCAACGCGCTGCGCGAGAGCCAGAAGCGTCGCCGCGCTCGCCTTGTCGTCGAGGTAGCGGCTCTTGATAAAGCCGTTTTCGGTCTCAAGATAGCGCGTTTCGATCGCGACCTGATCGCCGCAGGTAATGCCGAGCTTCTCGACGTCCGCGCGGGAATATACGTCCTCATCCAGGAGCAGCACGAGGTTCGTGTCGAGATCCATCGGCGTTTCCTTCTCGGACGGGCTCATGAGGTGTACGCTCGGGTTCTTTCTGCGCACCGTGCCGGTGTAGACCTTGCCGGATCGGGCGTGCACGCGGCAGTTCCAGTCGAGCGCGTAGTACGGATGCACGCCGCCGACCTTGATGACCTGAAGCGTGCCGTCCGCGTTGATCTGACGGACCATGAGCCCGATCGCGTCGACGTGCGCGGCGATCGTGACGGGGTTGCCCTCGCCGCCGAGTTCGATCCGCACGCCGCCCTTGTTGAGCTGCACCGCTTCAAAGCCCATGCGCTTCGCTTTGGCAAGCAGGTAGTC
>CAMYWS010000097.1 GCA_947302865.1 uncultured Clostridia bacterium | reverse complement strand
CGCAAGAACTTCGGCGAGTTCTACGTGAACCAGATCGAAGCCGCGGACTGCGTGATCCTGAGCCGCTCGCAGGACGTTTCCGAAGAGCGTCTCAAGGAGGTGCTCGACATGGTGCGCGAGCTGAACCCGGAGGCGACGGTCGTCGCCGCGCCGTGGGATTCTTTGAAGGGCGAGGACCTTGTGAAGGCGATCGAAAGCCGCGATACGCTGAAAGCGTCCATGGAGGCGCTGAAGGCGGAGCATCATCACCATCACGACGGGGACGAGTGCGACGATCCGGAGTGCGAGTGCCATCACCACCATCATCACGATGACGATGACGACGAGGACGAGGCGCACGAGCATCATCACCACCATCATCACGATGATGATGACGATGAGGACGAGGCGCACGAGCATCACCATCACCACCATCACGACGAAGATGACGATGAGGAGCATGAGCATCATCACCACCATCACCATGACGGCGAAGAATGCGACGATCCGGAATGCGAATGCCATCACCATCATGACGATGAGGACGGGGAGCACGAGCATCATCACCATCACCACCACGGACACGATGCGGACGAGATCTTTGAAAGCTGGGGCATTGAGACGATGCACCGCTTCACCGAGGATGAGCTCAAAGAAAAGCTCGGGAAGCTCGACGACGAAGCGACCTACGGCGTCGTGCTTCGCGCAAAGGGCGTCGTTCCGGCCGCGGACGGCGAAAAGTGGATCCACTTTGACCATGTTCCGGGCGAGGTCGAGATCCGCCGCGGCGCCGCGGGCGTGATCGGGCGGCTCTGCGTGATCGGCTCAAAGATGAACGGGGACGCTTTGAAAGCGCTCTTTACGGAGTAACCGCCATGATGCTTCCGGTCTTTTTGTTCACGGGCTTTCTCGACGCCGGCAAGACGACGTTTCTGCAGTCGATGCTCGAGGATCCCGGCTTCAACGAAGGACAACGCACGCTCGTCATCCTGTGCGAGGAGGGCGAGGAGGAGCTGGAGCCCAAGCGCTTCTCGATCAATAACGTCACGATCCAACGGGTCGAAAACCAGTCCGATCTCACGGAAGGCAACATGACGCTGTGGGGCAGAAAAGCAGCGGCGTCGCGCATCATGATCGAGTACAACGGCATGTGGCAGATGAACGATCTCTTCGACCGCCTGCCGGAAAACTGGGGCATCGCGCAGGAGACCATGATGGTCGACGCTTCGACGATCGCGGCATACAACGCGAACATGCGGCAGCTTGTCGTGGACAAGCTCAACACCGCGGAGCTTGTCATCTTCACGCGCGTCGAACCGGAGCAGGACAGAATGGAGCTGCATAAGCTCGTGCGCGGCGTGTCGCGCGGGGCGCAGATCGTCTACGATCTCACCGACGGCACGAGCGTGGAGGACGACATCGAGGACCCGCTGCCGTTCGACATCAACGCCGACATCATCGAGATCGCCGACCGCGATTACGCGCTCTTTTACCGCGACCTCATCGACGAGCCGAGCAAATACGAGGGCAAGACCGTCCGCTATAAGGGACTTTGCGCGAACAACATGCGCCTGCCGAAGGACACGTTCCTTGCGGGACGGCACATCATGACCTGCTGCGAGGCGGACATCGCCTACTGTCCGCTTGTCTGCCGGTACGACCTCGCAAAGTCGGTGAAGCACAAGAGCTGGGGGATCGTCGAGGGCACCATCCATGAGAAGTTCTCGAACATCTACGGCAAGAAGGGTCCGGTCATCACGGTGCGTTCCTTCGCGCCCGCGACCGAACCGGAGCAGCCGGTCGCAACATTCTATTGAGATCCCGTAAAACAACGCACCCCGAAGGTCAGACGCCTGACGTTCGGGGTGTTTTTGTATGGTATGCCGTTTTTGCGTTCAGTCTGCGCGGACGTGCTCCGCGAAAAACTGCAGGATGCCGTTGCAGAGCCCCTGCGCCATCGTCTGCTGGAACGCGTCGGTTGACAGGAGCGCATCGTCGTCGGGATTGCTGAGATGTCCCATCTCGATGTTGATGATCGGTCGCGTACACCAGTTGAAACCGGTCTGATCGCTCCGATAGGTCATGCCTTCCTTGTAGCGCATCGGAAGCCCGGTCTCGGCAAGGTACGCCGCGAGGATAGTCTTTGCCGCCGCGACGTTATACTCGTAATACTTCGTGCGGGTTTCGGTCGGCACCAGCATGAACGCGCCGCGCGTTTCACGCTTTTCGGACTTGTTGCAGTGCAGGCGGATGCCGAGGTCGACGTTCGCCTCGTTGAACAGCTGCGCGCGTTCCGCGTTGGAGATATTGACGTCCAGCGTGTCGTGCGTCATAACGACCGTCGCGCCCTGCGCTTCGAGAAGATCGCGCAGATACAGCCCGACGTTCATCGCGACCTCGTATTCGTAGACGCCGCTTTTCACGCCTCTGCAGCCGCCGTCGACCCGCTTCTTGGTCTGGCTCGATCCCGGCGAGACCGGCTCGGGCTTCGGGTCGTACACGCGCTGATGGCCCGGGTCAAGCCCGATGATCACGCCTGAAAGCGGCAGCGGCGTCGGGCTCGGCGTGGGCTCCGGCGTAGGCGTGGGCTCGGGCGAGGGAGAGGGCGTGGGCGGCAGCGTCGGCAGAGGGACCTCGGTCACGACCGGCGTTGTAACCGTCTCCGCGCCGATCTCGATCTCCTCGGCTTCCGGGGCGGGCGCAGGCGTTTCGACCGGCGCTTCGACCGGCGCTTCGGTCGGCGCGGGCAGCTGCTCGTTCGAGCTGCACGCGAGCATCATGCACGCGAGCAGGAGCAGAGGAATGGATTTGCGGAAAAGATGCTGTTTCATATTTGTCATTATAGCACGCCGGAACAAAACCCGCAAGCGCAGAAAACCCGCCGGAGATCCCGACGGGTTTTCGACGGAAAACGATCAGTTCTGTTTTTTCTCCGCGGGTGTTTCCGCAGGCGCTTCGGCTTCGAATTCCACGGGCATCTTGTCCTTCGGGATCACGATGTTCAGGATGATCGCGATCAGTGCGGCGGGAACGATGCCGGAACCGCCGAAGATATACTTCAGCCACTGCGGCATGAACGCCTGCGCCGCCGAGGACGAGCCGAGGCCGAAGCCGAGACCGAGCGCGATCGCAACGATCGTCGCGTTTCTGCCGCTGAGCGGCTCCTTGGTGATCAGGTTGATACCGGAGATAACGATGCTCGCAAACATGAAGACCGCCGCGCCGCCCAGCACCGGCTGCGGCATGATGTTGATGATCGCGCCGATCTTCGGGAACAGACCCGCAAGAACGAGGATGCCCGCGCCCATCGCGATCGCGAAGCGGTTGACGACCTTCGTCATGCCGACGAGACCGACGTTCTGGCTGAACGAGGTGTTGGGCAGTACGCCGAACAGCGCTGCGATCGAAGAACCGAAGCCGTCGCAGACAACGGAACCGGAAAGCTCTTTGTCCGTAGGCGCACGGTTCAGACCGCCTTCCACGACGCCGGAGGTGTCGCCGATGGTCTCGACCGCGGTGACGATGAACATGATGCACATCGGGATGATCGCTTCAATACGGAAGCGGATGTTCGTAAAGATCTCCTTCGGCGGCAGCGGGATCGCGAACCACTTGGCGGAAGCGACCTGGCTCCACTTCGTGATGTATGCGGGAACCACCATCGCGCCGTCGACTTCGATCTGCTTCGGCAGGATGAAGCCCATGATCAGCGACGCGATGTAGCCGATGACGATACCGATCAGAACCGACGCGATGGACGGGAAGCCCTTGAACGCATGCTTGAAGACAAGGATCGCGATCAGGGTGATGAGACCGAGCAGCAGGTTCCAGAGACTGCCGAAGTCCTTGACGCCGGAACCGCCGGCGAAGAAGTTGATGCCGACCGAGATCAGCGAAAGACCGATCGCGATCACGACCGTACCGGTGACCACCGGCGGGAAGAACTTGCGCAGCGGCTTGATAAGGAACCCCAGACCCATCTCAAACACGCCGCCGATGATGCACGCGCCCATCAGCACGCCGTAGGCGAAGATGCCCGCGTTGACGTCCGTCGTGATCGTGCCCGCAGCGATGCCGCCCATCGTGCTGATCGCGATCGAGTTGTTGATGCCGATGAAGCCGGACGAGGTGCCCATGACGATCGGGAGTCTGCCGCCGATCGGTCCGATCGGATACAGCTGGATGAACGTGATCAGACCCGCAATGACCATCGCGTTCTGCAGCAGCGTAACGCGCAGATCGCCGAAGCCGTTTTCCACGGTCAGCCCGCATGTCGCGAGGATGATCAGAAGCGGCGACAGGTTGCCGACGAACATCGCCAGAACGTGCTGCAGCCCCAGCGGCACGGCCTGTCTCAACGGGATGCGCCCGTTCAGTTCGTACGGCGAAGTGAGATTTGTTTTCTTCTTATCCATATGGCTCCTCCTTTGCAGAATACATATTCAGTATAAATTAATAAATACACACGTGTCAAGCTGTTATATATAATATTATGTATAATTGTACACAACACAAAAAGGAGAAGGCGCGCGCCTTCTCCTTCGGTTCGGGTTTTCTTACAGCTCTTCGAGCAGCGCTTTGAGTTCGCGGACGCAGTCGGCGAAAACCTTCAGCGCGTCCTTGACGGGCTGCGGGCTCGTGAGGTCGACGCCCGCAAGCTTCAGCTCGTTCAGCGGATAGTCGCTGCCGCCGGTGGTGAGGAACCTGAGGTATCCCTCCGCGTCGCCGGTCTCGACGATGTGCGTCGCGATCGCCACGGCGCTCGAGAAGCCGGTCGCGTACTGGAACACGTAGAACGCGGTGTAGAAGTGCGGGATGAACGACCACTCGTAGGCGATGTTCTCCGGCACCTCCGCGCCGTCGTAGTACAGCTCGACGAGCGAGCGGTAGATCGCCGTCAGCTTCTCCGCGGTCAGCGGTTCGCCGTTCTGGTACGCCTCGTGCGCCTTGCGCTCGAACTCTGCAAACAGCGTCTGACGGAACAGCGTCGTGCGGAAGCCCTCGAGGAAGTGATTCAGCACGTATGCGCGGCGCGCCTTGTCGGTCTCGGTCCGAAGCAGGTACTTTGTGAGCAGCACTTCGTTGACGGTGGAGGCAACCTCCGCGACGAAGATGCAGTAGTCGTGGTTCATGTAGTCCTGCGCGCTGTCGGACTTATAGGAGTGCATGGAGTGACCGAGCTCGTGCGCCATGGTGTACGCGTCGTCGAGCGCGTCGGTGTAGTTCAGCAGCACATAGGGATGCACGCCGAACACGCCGCAGGAGAACGCGCCGCTGCGCTTGCCCTTGTTCTCGTAGACGTCCATCCAGTTCTCGG
>CAMYWS010000096.1 GCA_947302865.1 uncultured Clostridia bacterium | reverse complement strand
CCGGTTCGGGTTCCGGCGCGGCGGTCGGCGCCGCATCATCCGGCACGGGCGCCGGTTCCGGTTCGTTCGTCTTTGCGCATCCGACGAGCGCAAACAGTATGCAAAGCGCAAGGAGCGCTGCGATCGTTCTTTTCATTTTGTTTCTCCTCCGTTCGGTTTGTTTGAAACGGGCAGGATCACCGATCCGCCCGGCGTTTCATAAAGATTTACGCGCGTGCCGTACAGCGTATTGAGAAGTTCGGTTGTCAGGGTTTCTTCGACGCCGCCGAATGCCGCAACGCACCCCTCGTGCAAAGCAAGTACCCGGTCCGCGTACCACAGCGCGTGCTGCGGGTTGTGGGTCGAAAGCAGCACCGTATAGCCGTCCCCTGCGAGGTCCTTGACCACATTCAGCACACGGAGCTGGTTGCCGTAATCGAGCGAAGACGTCGGCTCGTCCATCAAAAGGACCTTTGCCTGCTGCGCAAGCGCGCGTGCAATGTACGCAAGCTGCTGTTCGCCGCCGGAAAGCGTATCGAACGAGCGATCCGAAAGATACCCGATCCCGAGCTTTTCAAGCGCATCAAGCGCGATCCGCTCCTGTGCCCTGCCCGGCAAAGCAAGCGGGGACAGCGTGTGCGACGTGCCCATCAGCACCACGTCACGCACCGGAAAGCGGAACGTCATCGCGTGCGTCTGCGGGATATAGGCGACGCGGTGCGCCGTCTCCCGCGCGGAAAGCGTCCGCACGTTCGTGCCGTCGAGTTCGATCGTGCCCGCATAGCGCTTCTGCTCGCCCAGGATACAGCGGAACAGCGTGGTCTTGCCGACGCCGTTCGGTCCGAGGATCGCCAGAAGCCCGCCCGGCTCCGCATCGAACGAAACGCCCGAAAGCACCGGCGTTTTTTTGTATGCAAACGTGAGATCGCGAACGGAAAGCGTCACAGCGTCTTCTCCTTTCGCAGCAGCAGATACACAAAAAACGGCGCGCCGATCACGGCGGTGAGGATGCCGATCGGGATCTCGGTTGCAAGAAGATTTCTCGAAACGTCGTCGACGAGCAGTAAAAAAGCGCCGCCCAAAAGCATGGAGCACGGCAGAAGCCCGCGGTTGTCGCTTCCGATGAGCTTGCGCGAGAGGTGCGGCACAACGAGCCCCACCCAGCCGATCACGCCGGAAACGGAGATCGATGCGGCGGTGACGAGCGTCGCGCAGAGGATCAGCACGGCGCGCAGAAGGTCGGTATTCACGCTGAGCGCGCGCGCTTCGCTGTCGCCGAGGGACAAAAGATTCAGCCGCCACCGTAAAAGCAGCAGCGGAACGAGCCCGAGTGCCATCGGAATCGCGGCGGGCAGGATATGCTCTGACCGCACACCGGACAGCGAGCCCATGAGCCAGTACGTGATCGCGGGAAGCTGGTTGCTTGGATCCGCGACGAGCTTCAGATACGACGTTCCCGCCGAAAACAGCGAGCCCACCATGATGCCCGCAAGGATCAGATTGACGACCCTTGACCCCGGCGCATGCCGCGCGATCAAAAACACGAGCATGACGGTGAGGATCGAGCCGACAAACGCAAAGACCGTGATATACCGCGAGGAGCAGCCCATAAGGATCGCAAGCGCCGCGCCGAACGCCGCGCCGTTGGACGCGCCGAGGATATCCGGGCTTGCCATGGGGTTACGGAACACACCCTGAAACGTCGCGCCCGCCGCCGAGAGCGAGCAGCCGACCAGCACCGCCATGACGATACGCGGCAGCCGAACGTTCACTACCGCGTTTTCCATAAACGCCGTCCACGTGACCCGCATCGGCCAGACACGGTCAAGCCCTATCAGCGCCCATACCTTATGAAACAGAATGCGGATGACCTCGAAAAGCGGCACGGCGAAACGCCCGAGCGTCAGCGAAACGAGAAACAGCACAAAAAGAACGCCTGCCGCCGCAAGCAGCACGGCCGTTCGTCTGCATCTGCCCCGTCCTGCCGTCTTTTCCATGCCCGTCTCCTCCGTTATTCTTTGTAAAGTATAACACGCGGTCGGCTTTGCTGCAAGCAAATCCGTTTTTATCCGTTAATAACGAACGACGTTTGATATTTGCGCAGAAAAAAGCCCCGCAAACCGCGGGGCACTGATACAAATCATGTTACTCGATCGTGATGCCGCCGGAAACGACGTCTATCCTGATCTCCGTTGCGCCGAGACCGATTCTATACGCTTCGCCGTCCTTTTCATACGGCAGCTTGACGTTCAGGCTTCCCGAAACTTTCTCGCACCGGACCATGGCACCGCGTTCCGGCAGATTGAGTTTCAGCCGGATCCCGCCGGACACGCTGTCGATATTGATCTTCTCAACCGTATCGACGCCGATCGTGATGCCGCCCGACGCGCTGTCGACTTCGATCTCCTCCGCGGAGATGCGATCGACCGTGAGCCCGCCGGACGCGGTATCGACCTTGAACGCTTCCGTCACGGACACATTGCCGAACGCCGTCCCGCCGGACGCAGAATTCACCTTGACCTCCTTTGCGGAAAGAGCCCGGATGTCCGTTCCGCCGGACGCCGTGTCAAGCTTGAGCTTGCCGAGGTTCAGCATGCTTTCGGCGGAAACCTTGCCGCTCGCGACGTCGATGTCGAGATCGACAAAGTCCGGCAGTTCGATCGTGAGCTCCTTTTTATTCTGCTTCGTCACCGGCAGTTTATAACCGGACTTGCAGAACTTGATCCGAAGCGTCGTGCCGTCGATCCACCAATGCATCTGCTCTTCTTCCGTAAGCGAATCCGCGCCGCTTTCGGAAACGGTGAGCGTCCCCTTTCCGTTTTTCAGCGTGATGCTGCCGGACGCCCATTCGATGTCGACCTTTGTTACCTTATCGCTTTCATAGGTGAAATTGCCCGCCGTGTATTTGTCCGCGTTCGTGTAGCGCACCGGTAC
This sequence comes from uncultured Clostridia bacterium, assembly GCA_947302865.1. The sequence goes on along the minus strand of CAMYWS010000096.1, from coordinate 2,402 downwards.
CGAGCAGGACAGTCCGGAAATCGAGATACAGCCGACGCAGGCGAACAGTAAAAGACCTGTCAGGAAAAGCGCGATGATTCGTTTCATTTTCAATCCCTCCATATGATTATTTCGTGAGCGCCGCCCGATGCGGCAGCGATCTTTTGAGTTCATCCATGTCCGCGTCGGTCGTCGACCAGCTCGACGTGAACCGCGCGATCCAATGCCCTTCGTCCGCCCTGCCCCAGAGGTCAAAACCGACGAATGTGCGGAGCTTTTCCGCTTCCGCATCGGATAAAATGATGAACTGCTGATTCGTCGGGGAGTTCCACGCGAGCGGATAGCCCTTAGACAGCAGGATCTCGCGAATGCCGTGCGCATGGCGGATCGCTTCTTTGCCGATCGTTTCATACAGTCCGTCGGTAAACAGCGCATCGAACTGCACGCCCAAGACCCGCCCTTTTGCAAGGAGCCCGCCGTGCCGCTTCACCTGCGTCATCAGCATCTTCGGCGCTTCCTTCGGGAACACGACCGCCTCGCCGCAAAGAAGTCCGAGCTTCGTGCCGCCGATCGAAAACGCGTCGCAAAGGGACGCGAGATCATGGAGCGTTACGTCGTTTTCCGGGCAGCCCAAAGCGTAGCCGAGCCGCGCGCCGTCCACGTAGAGCTTCATATCATAGCGATCGCACAGCGCACGGATGCGCTGCATCTGCGCCTTTGTGTACAACGTGCCGTATTCGGTCGGATGTGTGAGGTAGACCAGTCCCGGACGCACCATGTGCTCATGCGTGGCGTCGGCATAGAAGGTTTTAAGATAAGCCTCGAGCGCGTCGGCGTCCAGTACCCCGTCGTTTTCTTTGAGCGCAAGGACCTTGTGCCCGGTGAATTCGATCGCGCCGGCTTCGTGCACGTTGATGTGTCCCGTCTTCGGCGAGATCACGCCCTCGAACGGCTGAAGCAGCAGATCGATCACGATCATGTTCGTCTGCGTGCCGCCGGTAAGGAACGTCACCGTCGCATTCTCAGTACCGCACGCGGCTTTGATCTTTTCAGCCGCCCGTGCGGTGTACGGATCGAAGCCGTAGCCGCTCATCTGCTCCATATTCGTTCTTGAAAGCGCTTCCAGGATCTTCGGATGCGCGCCTTCCGTGTAATCACATTCAAACGTCCGCATGGTTTCCTCCGTTCATTCCGTTCGGTTTTCTTCACTATCCTTGTATGCGGACAGCAGCGCGTCCAGCTTCGGCAGCGCGGTTTTCAGCGATACGACCGCGCCGTCCTTGAGATAACAATGCTTCGAAATACCCTCCGCGGCAAGCGTGCCCTTTGTGAGATTCCGGATCCTGTAACCCACCTCCAGCATGCGTGTGCTGTATTTGTTGATCCACACGCCGATCTCTACCTCGTCCGAAAACATCGTGGGACGGCGGTAGTCGATCGAGATGCCGACCACCGGCGAAACGACGCCCTCGCGCTCGATGTCGACATAGCCGAAGCCGAGCGCATCCAAAAACGCGACGCGCGCTTCCTCCATCCATTTCACGTAAACGGCGTGGTGGATCACGCCCATCTGATCGGTCTCGTGATACTGTGCTTTCCTGCGGTATGTAAACATAGTTTCCCTCCGTTTCGGTCATTTCAGCGACAGACGGTAGAGCCGCTGTATCCGCGGTGCAAGATGCGTGTCGATTTCCGCTTCGAAACGCCATCCGTACTTTTCGTACAGTCCGGCGTGTGTCGTGAACAGATACAGCGCCGGTACGGAAAGATACGCCCTTGCGTTTTCTTTCACGGTGGAGAGCAGCCTTCTTCCGATGCCCTTCCCCCGGTACGCCGGATCGAGATAAACATTCGCAAGCCATGGGGTTAGGTCCGGCCGCACGAATAGATCGCTGTTCGTGAACTGATATACGCCGATCAGCGTTCCGTTCCGGTACAGTCCGAAGGTCATCGGAAGCCGGTCCGTGTTCAGACTGTGCAGCAGGCTTTCCTTCACAGCTTCGCGCGTGTATCCTTCCCGTGCGCCCCACCAGCCGTACATCCAGTCGGTCATCGTTTCGATGTCATCCGGCTTTGTGATCCGCTCCGTACCGTATATCTCCACTTCGCTCCTCCGAAATGTGCCTCGAATGATGCTATTGTTGTACCATGTTCCCGCTGAAAAAGCAAGCCTTCCGTCCGCTTTTCATCTGTTTATCCGAATATCCTGTTGACAACCGCGAACATCGTGGTATAATACAGATAATTGAACAGTTGCTCAACTGTTCCGAACAGGAGGAAAGAATGGAACGCTTGCCGGTATGCGAATGTGAATCCGTCCATCAGGACGTCGTGAACGAGGTCCGTCCGCAGCTTCTCTGTGAAGACGAGGCGATCGACCTTGCCGCGCTGTATAAGCTGTTCGGCGACGGGACGCGCGTGCG